>JAGBSR010000212.1 GCA_017631745.1 Clostridia bacterium
AGCTTAAAAACGATGTGCTCAAGGTTGACGGCAATATGGCTATTGCTTGGAGCAGTTCACTTGAATTTCTTGTTGAGCGTTCAGGCAAGACACTTATTGGCTCTGCGGCTTCGGGAGAAGGTCTTGTAAATGTTTACCGTGGTACGGGTAAGGTTCTTCTTGCACCCGTAAGCAAACTTCCCTTTGAAACAATCTGACAACGAAATCTCACTAACCCGTCGGTTAATCCCGGCGGGTATTTCTTTTAAGGAGGCTTTTTATGGCTGAAAAAAAGACAAAAACCCGTGAGGTTGTTGAAAAGGTAAAAGAAGCGGCTACACAAACGCCAAATGCACAGAGCAGAAAATCATCCTTGACCAAATCTGCCGTATCAAAGGCAAAGACTAAAACCGAGGAAGAAGCTGAAAGGCAAGATGCTTCAAAGGATGATAATTCTTCGCCTGAACAGTATGCAACAGACAAGGTAACAGAAACAGGTAAAAATGCGGCTGAAAATCTTGCAAGTGGTACGGCAACAGTAACTAAAAAGGTTGCCCGTAAAGTAAGGAATAACCGCAGAGCCAAAAATGAAGCATCTGCTGACGGTGAAAATCCACCGACAGATGATGTTCCCGAACAGCCACAGATTGAAGCAAATAAAGAGTCACCTCAAAGGCTAGAGCGGAAAAGCTCTGCTAATATAGAAAAGTCAACTGAAAGTACATCTAAGGCTGAAACAAAAAAGTCCGTTGCTGATAAAAAGCAACAGACTAAATCGAGAACAAAAACTGTCAGTGAGAACAAACCCAAAGAAAGGTCTAATCCTCGTACTCGCAATCAGTCTGCACCGAAGCAGAAAGCAAAGCGTGAGATACGAAATGTCCGTTCAGGTGACAAAACTATCAAATCCGCTGATGTAGGAATAAAGCAGAGTACGAGAAGTCTTGAAAACATATCACGGCAGATTAAGATTGCACAGAAAGGTACAGAAGCCGCAAAGAAAAGTGCGGAAGTCACTGCAAAGGCGGCTAAAAAAGCTGAACACTCGGCAAGAGTTACTGCTAAAGCAACTGCGAAAACTGCAAAGAAAGCGGCAGAGGCAACCGTCAGAGCCGTAAAAGTAACCGTAGCGGCAGTTAAAGAGCTTGGAGCCTTAATTGCTGCAGGCGGTACAACGGCAGTAGTTGTAATCATTGTTCTATGCTTACTTGCGGCAATAGGCGGAACTTGCTTTGGCATATTCCTTTCCAATGACAAAACAACGGGAAGTGATATGACTATGACGCAGGCTATTTCTACTCTCACCTCAGAGCATTATGCAAATCTGACAGCCTTTAAAGAAGGCTTTACCTATGATACCGTTGAAGTGCAAGGTGACTCCAACATTGAATGGAAGGATGTTCTTGCTGTTTATGCGGTGAAAACAACAACCTCAGAGGACAATGCTTTTGAGGTTGTAACCCTCAATGATGAAAAGTTAGACTTGCTCCGTAGTATAATGAACGATATGAATAAATTGACGGGTGTTGTCACACCTAAAGTAGTTGCTCAAACCGTTGTGACCACAGATGAAGAGGGCAATTCTGTCAAGACCACCGAATATGTTACTAAAAAGGTACTGACGGTTAACATTATCCGCTTGTCGGCAGAGCAGATAATCGAACTTTACAACTTCAATGACGAGCAAAAAAAGCAGTTAAACGATCTTATGAGCGACGATTATACTGACCTTTGGAATGAGCTTATAGGCGGTAGCGGTGAAATCATTATGTCGGGTAGCTCTTGGGTAAGTAAAGGCTATTTCATATGGCCCTTGCCTGAAACCTTTACCATAACATCATATTTCGGTACAAGAGTTGACCCTATTTCAGGTGTTGTCAAAACCCACGGCGGTACTGATATTGCTGCTCCCGGTGGTACGCCTATTCTTGCGGCAGCAGACGGTACGGTAGTAGTGGCAAGCTACGATGCAGACGGCTACGGCTTCTATGTAAAGTTAAAGCACGATGATACCTATTCCACAATTTACGGTCATTGTTCTGCACTTCTTGTTTCGGCAGGTCAGACAGTAAAGCAGGGACAGATAATCGCAAAAGTTGGCTCGACAGGTTACTCAACGGGTAATCATCTTCATTTTGAGGTTGTTCAGAATGGAGTAAGGGTGGATGCACTGAAATTTTTTGAATAAATGAATCACCTGTTCTGAGTGGTTTTCAGAACAGGTGATTCATTGAGATTTTTAATTGCTGTTATTCTCGGGTTTGATTTCTATCAGATTTCCTACTACATCTGACATAAATTGTTTTCCAAGCTCTATTGGATAAACAAGCTCAAATCTGTAACCGTCAAACTCCCAATAGCAGTAATATTTTGATTTATTTTCACATGTAAGGCAGGGGGTGTCATTAATTATTTCCTATTTTAGCTCGCCATTTTCTGAATCAAACAAAAAAGGATTTGAAGTAAGAGCTTGTATGAAAACTATATCTTTATGGTAAGTGTTTGTGTAATTTTTGGCAGATACCATTGTGGAAAAATTAGAGTTTATTTCAATAAAATCTGTTGGTATATATGG
>JAGBSR010000213.1 GCA_017631745.1 Clostridia bacterium
CATAATGGATGTAATTCTTTGAGCGATAATGATTTTTGTGGTATCCTTAAACGCCTCACTGCGAAGAGCGACTCTGATTTTAGCATCGGTTGCTGTATCGACAGCACTTGTGGAGTCGTCGAAAATGAGAATCTTTGCTTTTCTGAGTATAGCTCGTGCAATACAAAGACGCTGTCTCTGACCGCCTGAAACTGTGTTACCGCCCTGGCCGAGCTCTGTGTCATAGCCTTTTTCAAATTCGCTGATGAACTCATGAGCCTGAGCAACCTTTGCTGCCTCCATCACCTCTTCGTCACTTGCACTGAGGTCACCCCAACGGATGTTATCCATTACAGTACCCGAGAAAAGAGTGCTCTGCTGAAGCACAACGGAGATTTCACTTCTGAGGTTTTTGAAGGTATAATCCTTGACATTTCTGCCGCCGATTAAAACTTCACCCTCGCCTGCATCGTAAAGACGGGGAATAAGCTGAACAAGAGTTGACTTTGATGAGCCCGTACCGCCGATGATACCGATAGTCTCACCCGATTCAATTTTAAAACTGATATCTTCGAGAATATTTTTCACAGCTGAATCGCTGTATTTGAAGCATACATCTCTGAATTCGATACTGCCGTCCTTTACTTTAGCATCGGGGACTGCGTCTTTGTCGCTTACGGCAGGCTCCTGCTTGAAGATTTCACCGATTCTGCCGATAGATGCCTTTGCCATAATCATACTCAGGAATACCATAAGCACCATCATAAGCGATGAAAGCACCTGAGAGATATATGAAACGAATGTAGTCATTTCACCGGGGGTAAGACCTGTTTTGCCTTCGATGATAAGGTCACTGCCTCGCCACATAGCAAACACCATACAGCCGTAAATAACAAACATTACCGCAGGAGAAAGATACAGAGTAAGCTTCTGGGTTTTCATATTCATCTTCATAACTTCTCTGTTTACTTCTTCAAACTTCTGCTTCTCGTGTTCTTCTCTTACAAAGGATTTTACAACTCTGATGCCGTTGATATTTCCGCGAAGCACACCGTTGAATTTATCGGTTGTCTTAAGCATTTTCTTTACAAGAGGTACTGCTACTGCACCCATAATTGAAAGAATAATCACAATTGCAGGCAGAGCTACCGCAAAAGAAATCGAAAGTTCCTTGCTGATATTAAGAGAATAAATCAGAGCTGTCACAAGCATAAAGGGGCCTTTGATAAAGGTTACAATGGTATTTTTATATACATTCTGAATCATTGAAACGTCACTTGTCATACGGGTGATAAGTGATGAAATCTTAAGATTGTCAATATTTTCAAATGATAAATCCTGAATGCGGTTGAAAAGCTCTCTTCTTAAGTTTGCACTGAAACCCATACTCGAAATGGCACTGCAACGGGATGCTATGTAACCTACCACAAGAGTAAGGGCACAAAGGCCGAGCATTTCAAGAAGCTTGATGATTATCTCCTTTTTTATTGCCACGGGGTCAACGCCCTGAGCACCGAGCTGATAGAGAATATCTACCACTCTGCCCATTGCTTTGGGAATCTCAATTTCGATGATGACATCGAGAAAAACCATAATCGGGCAAATAAGTGTTAAAAAGCGGTATCCTTTTGTAAAGGATAAAAATCGTTTTGCCAAATCAGGCTACCTCCTTTATTTTCACATTATACTAAAAGTCCTACGTGTCTTAAGACTGTAGGACTTAAGATTTCTTTTACATGGGAATAAATGCCCTTGCAAAACCGAAATAAACCACAAGGGATATAGCATCCACCAATGTTGTGATAAGCGGACCTGCCATAAGCGCAGGGTCGAGCTTGAGTATCTTTGCGATAATCGGCAGAGTACAGCCGATAGTCTTTGAAACTATAACAACGGCTACTACCGAAAGGGAAACTACTAAAATTACACTGTTGCTCACATCGCTGCCCGTTGCAAGTCTCACAACAAGCATTCTCAGAACATTGGCAACACCGAGTATAACACCGACCATCACAGACACTCTGATTTCTTTCCAGAGCACTCTGAAAAAGTCTTTGATTTTAACTTCGCCCAGAGCAAGACCGCGGATGATAAGGGTTGACGCCTGGTTACCCGAGTTACCGCCGGTACCCATAAGCATAGGTATGCAGGCTGTAAGACCCGCTATAGTAGCAAGCTGATTTTCAAAGCCTTCGATTATCTGACCTGTAAAGGTTGCAGTAACCATAAGAATAAGAAGCCAGCCGATACGGTTTTTAGCAAGCTCAAAAACGCCTGTTTTAAGATATCCGTCTTCCGAAGGTAAAAGTGAAGCCATCTTTTCAAAGTCTTCCGTAGCCTCTTCTTCGATAATATCGACGATGTCGTCGATGGTGATAATACCCACAAGGCGGTCTTCTTTATCAACAACAGGAATAGACAAAAGGTCGTATTTCTTTGCAAGAGCCGCAACCTCTTCCTGGTCGTCCATTGTTCTTACAAATACCAGCTGCTCATCGTCGGTCATAATATCTGTAATAAGTGTATCTTCTTCATTAAGAAGCAGACGGCGAAGAGGAATTGTACCCACAAGATGACGGCCGTCATCAATAACATAGCAGGTGTAAATCGTCTCTTTATCAACACCCGTACGGCGGATGTTTTTGATAGCCTCTGCTACGGTGAGTCTGTCGTGCAGCTCAACCATTTCGATTGTCATTACACTTCCGGCAGAGTTTTCAGGGTATTTAAGGAAGCGGTTGATAAGGTCTCGTGTTTCCTTATCAGTGTTTGCCAGAACTCTTCTTACAATATTTGCAGGAACCTCTTCAAGGAAGTCAACGGCGTCATCGAGGAAAAGGTCATCCATAAGACGGCCGATTTCGCTGTCTGTTATGGACTGTACGATAACGCTCTGTCTGTCAGGCTCAAGGTATGCAAATACATCAGCAGAAATATCCTTCGACAGAATACGGAAAATTTTAACGGCAAGCTTGTCGTCATCAAGATCTGTAATAAATTCCGCAATGTCGGGGTACGCCATGTCTGAGAGTTCTTCTTTAAGCTCTTTGAGCTGATTTTTTGCAAGCAGTCTGTAAAGGCCGCCGAAAAGATTTTCATTCATGTTTTTCACCGACTTTCTGTGTGCAGAAAGTGCCGATAAAAAGGGGTTTATCCGATATACGGCAGGGTCTGCACAAATATTAAATTACGCCCGTTAGGTTTACTATCGCCATTATCCATTGTGTGACCCACCTCCATTAGCAATGCTTTGTATTGCAGTGATATATCTGTCAGTCGAACAGATGTGATTTATTACGGAAAATACGCATAATTTCCATACTGATTATTATACTATAATTTATCTCGTAAAGTCAACCGAAATCGGCAAGTTTTTATTTTGCTTTATACTCTTAATAAATCAAAAAGCAAGCAGCTGTATTCTGCTCGCTTGTGATATGCATTTATTTGCTCAGTACACCTACCGGATCTACCCATGCTCCGCCGCGGACTATCTCAAAATGCAGGTGGCTTTCCTGCTTGCTTTCACAGGGTACACAAGCAATTTTGCCCACCACATCACCCTTGGAAACCACATCGTCAATTATCACTGTTGTTCCTTGCTCAAGACCGCAGTATCTCGCAATAAAATCACCGTAGTCTATCTCGATGCTGTACCCGTACGCCGTATCAACAATCACCTTGACCACCTTTCCGTTTCCGATGCTCACTGCTTCGTCGCCGACTTTCGCAATAAAATCGATACCTTTATGAATACGCCAGTCTTCCATAGTTTCATCATATACGGGACTCATAGAAAAAGCTCTGTCGATATCACCGCTGAGAGGATAAATGAAAGTGTCGTTGCTGAAAACCTGAGCTGCGGTCAGTTCTTCAGTTATTGCCTGAGTTGTTACTTGTTTTGTTGCACTCTGCTGCGTTTCAATGTCTGAGGTATTTTCTTCGGCAGAGTCCTCTTCGTCAATATCTGTCGCATCTTCGCTATCTGCACGGGGGTCGCTTACATTTGTCTGATTTTTTTCAACCTGCTCAACTGTAGTGGGAATATCCAGATCGCGGAGCATATCCATTGACGAGTTATAAACAAAAGCTATGGCTGCAACTATCAAGACAAAGCTCAGTGCCGCCGTAATATAAAAGCCTTTCCCCGATGCAATTTTTTCTATTATATTCTTTTTTTCTCGCATATTTCTTCCACCATTTCTTATTTTTGAGTTGTATTTAGTATTATTCCAACTTCCTCAGATATACCAAAAGAGGAAAAAACACAAAAAATTTACAATTTAATCAGAACAAATGTTTGCATTTTCATTTTTTATGTGCTATAATGACCACATAGACGAACATTTGTGTTTTTCGGCAACATCCGACAATATACAACTTTTTTCATATAACATACAGAAAGGGGTATCGTTATGCATTACGATCTCACTGATAATCAACAGGCTATTCTTGATTTCTTAAAGGAACGTTCAGGTAGCGGTGTACCGCCCACAGTAAGAGAAATCTGCCAGGCTGTAGGTCTTCGCTCAACCTCATCGGTTCAGGCAAATCTTCTTGCCCTTGAAGAAAAGGGCTATATTATGCGCGACCCTATGCACAAGCGCTCTATCAGAATTGTGGGACAGAGCGAAAATGTTAGACACGTGCCCTTGCTCGGTGTTGTAACTGCAGGTCTGCCTATTCTTGCAACAGAGCAGATTGAATGCTACATCCCCTTCAACGGAGCACATATTTCATCAGATAAAGAGATGTTTGCTCTGAAGGTCCGCGGCGAAAGTATGCTTAATGCAGGCATTTTCGACGGCGACATCCTCTATGTTGAAAGAACTCCCGTTGCACGCAACGGCGATATTGTTGTTGCTCTTATCGAGGATGAGGCAACCGTAAAGACCTTTTATAAAGAAAACGGTCATTTCAGACTCCAACCCGAAAACGACAGCTTTGATCCTATCATTGTAGATGAGCTTATCATCCTCGGCAAGGTAGTCGGTCTTACAAGATACTTCTGATTCGGCAGAATCCGCAGACACTCTGATGGGGTGTCTGCTTTATTTTTTACACGGGTGCAAGCGGCAGGCGGCGGCTCCGCGAAAAAGCTCTCAGAGAGCTTTTTCCACGAATGCCCGCGGGCATTCGCGCACCGAACTCCGTTCGGCGACGGAGCCGCCCTCCCCTTCAAATCCACACCGCCCTTACCGGTAAAAAACGACAAAAACACCAACTAAATTGCCCCTCGGGCGTATTTTTTTTATCTTATTTACAAAATACATTTTCGCCCTGTTTTTTGTTGACATTTCCTGTTGTTTTATGTTATAATTTCATTGCATATCGGGCTATAATTATTATAGTATATTTCCCTTGAAACTGACGGATAAGTGGAGCACCACATGAATTAAGGGAATTAATATCAGTCGACCGTCTGGGCAACTTACAAGGGAACACCCTTGTTTAAGTGTGCCCTTTTAATTTTTTATAGCCTATGTCAAAATAAGCACTACAAATTAACTCTTTCAGAAGGAGGATTTTCACAATGAAAAAAGTTGCAATCATTATGGGAAGCGACAGTGATTTACCTGTAGTTTCCAAAGCCGCTGATACCTTAAAGCAGTTCGGTGTACCCTATGAGCTTCACATCTATTCAGCTCATCGCACACCCGTTGAAGCTAAGGAATTCAGCGAAAACGCAAGAGCAAACGGCTTCGGTGTAATTATTGCCGCAGCAGGTATGGCTGCACACCTTGCAGGCGCTATTGCTGCAAACACAACCTTACCCGTTATCGGCATACCCATGAAATCAAAATATCTCGACGGTATTGATGCCCTTCTTTCAACAGTTCAGATGCCCTCAGGTATCCCTGTAGCTACTGTTGCTATCGACGGAGCTGTCAATGCCGCCTTGTTGTCTATTGAAATCCTTGCAGTCACTGATGAAGAGCTTGCAAAGAAGCTCAAGGACAAGAGAGACGCAGATACAAAAACAGTTCTTGAAAAAAATGCAGCTGCTGAAAAGCAGTTCAATGTATAAAAAATTTTATTTTATATAACGGAGGTCACTCAAAATGGAAAAGATTTACACAGGTAAAACAAAAGACGTATTCAAACTCGAAAACGGCAACTGCCTTCTTAAGTTCAAAGACGACTGCACAGGCAAAGACGGCGTTTTCGATCCCGGTGAAAACTCAGTAGGCCTTACAATTGACGGTGTTGGCGATGTAAACCTTCGTATGTCAATTTATTTCTTTGAAAAAGTTAATGCAGCAGGCATCAAGACTCACTATGTAAACGCTAACCTTGCTGATACAACAATGGAAGTTCTTCCTGCAAAGGTATTCGGTCACGGTCTTGAGGTTATCTGCCGTCATAAGGCAGTAGGCAGCTTCATCCGCCGTTACGGTGATTATATTGAAGAAGGTGCAGACCTTCCCGCATATGTTGAAATGACATTCAAAAACGACGCTAAGGGCGATCCCCTTGTAATCAAAGACGCTCTCGTAGCTCTCGGTGTTATGACAGACAAGCAGTACGACGACATCAAGGTTATGACACAGCAGATCACACAGATCGTTGCTGACGACCTCAAGGAAAAGGGTCTCGTTCTCTATGATATCAAGTTCGAATTCGGTTACGATCCCGACGGCAATGTAATGCTCATCGACGAAATCGCATCAGGTAATATGCGTGTTTACAAAGACGGCAAATACATTGATCCCATGACTCTCTCAGAGCTTTTCTTTGCATAAGTTAATATCAGTCTGAATAGCCGGAAAGGTAAACCCTTTCCGGGCTTTTCGGCATTTTAAACACTTGAAAGGTTATATCCTTTCACTGTATTCAGACACAAAAATCGTGTAAATTTCTTTAAATTTACGGGTATTTAATCAACAGACACCGGCGATAAGAATCGCCAGCTTAAGGAGCAATCAAATGGGTGGTTTTTTTGGCGCAGTCAGCAAGAACGATACTATCCTTGATGTATTTTTCGGCACTGACTATCACTCTCACCTTGGCACTCGCCGCGGCGGTATGGCTGCATACGACGAAAGCAAAGGATTACAAAGAAAAATTCATAACATTGAAAATTCACCTTTCAGAACAAAGTTTGAAAACATCTCAAACAAGCTGAAAGGCTCAGCTGCAATAGGCTGCATCAGCGACTCTGATGCTCAGCCCTTGCTTGTGCGTTCAAAGCTCGGTCTTTATGCTATATGCATTATCGGCTTAATCAACAACAGAGAAAAGCTTGTTGAAGATTTCATCTTTGCAAACGGCGGACATTTCGGCTCTGTGACCAACGAGGGTATCAACTCAACTGAGCTTGTTGCAGCATTAATCAATCAGAAAGATAGTTTTGCAGAGGGCATCGCATATGCTCAGAGCCTTATCGACGGCACAGCTTCAATCCTTATTCTTACCGATAAGGGCAAGATTATTGCCGCACGCGACAGACTCGGAAGAATCCCCGTTTTAGTCGGCGCTAACGATGAAGGCTACTGTGTTTCATTCGAAGACTTTGCATATAAAAAATTAGGCTATGCCGATTATAAGGAGCTTGGCCCCGGTGAAATCGTCGAGTTTGACGCCGACACCTTCACCGTACTCAGAGAAGCAGGAAAAGAAACAAAGATATGTGCTTTTCTCTGGTCGTACTACGGATATTCAACATCCTGCTATGAAGGCGTGAATGTTGAGGTTATGCGATATGAAAACGGCAAGATTATGGCTCAGGCAGACCGCATCAACGGCGTAGCTCAGAACATTGACTATGTCAGCGGTGTTCCTGATTCGGGTACTCCCCACGCTATCGGTTATGCTCACGAAAGCGGAATCCAGTTTGCCCGTCCCTTTATCAAGTATACACCCACATGGGCAAGAAGCTTCACACCCTCCAACCAGAACGAGAGAAACAGAGTTGCTAAGATGAAGCAGATTCCTGTTCACGATCTTATCCACGGCAAAAAGCTTCTCTTCGTTGACGACAGCATCGTACGCGGTACTCAGCTTCGTGAAACCGTTGAGTTCCTTTATGAAAACGGAGCTAAAGAGGTACATATCCGTTCAGCCTGTCCTCCGATTATGTACTCTTGCAAATATCTCAACTTCTCAAGAGCAACCTCTGAGATGGAGCTTATCGCAAGAAGCACTATTGTGGAGCTTGAAGGCGAAGAGGGTATAAAACATATAGACGAATACATTGACCCCACAACTCAAAGAGGTCAGAGCTTAAGAAGTGCAATCTGTGAAAAGCTTCACTTCACATCTCTGGAATTCCAGTCAATCGAGGGAATAATCAAAGCTATAGGACTTCCGGCAGACAAGGTTTGCACCTATTGTTGGACCGGTAAAGAATAAATTAAAAAATTCAGGAGAATGTAATATGGATCATAAAAATTCTTTTTCTGCAAGTTATGCAGCTGCAGGCGTAGATATTACAGCTGGTTATAAATCAGTGGAACTTATGAAAAAACACGTTGCAAGAACCCGTAACGAGGGCTCAGTGGATGATGTAGGCGGCTTTGGCGGTTGCTTTGACCTGAGCGCTATCGCTGGTATGGAGCACCCCATCTCCGTTTCAGGCACAGACGGTTGCGGCACAAAGGTTAAGCTTGCAATTCTTATGGATAAGCACGACACTATCGGTATTGATGCAGTTGCTATGTGTGTTAACGATATCATCTGCGTTGGTGCTAAGCCTCTTTTCTTCCTTGACTATATTGCCTGCGGCAAAAACTTCCCCGAGAAGATTGCTGAAATCGTTGGCGGTGTAGCTGAAGGCTGTGTGCAGTCAGGCTGTGCACTTATCGGCGGCGAAACTGCAGAACACCCCGGTCTTATGCCCGAGGAAGACTATGACCTTGCAGGCTTCGCAGTAGGTGTTGTTGACAAACCCAAGATGATCGACAACAGCAAGATGGCTGCAGGCGATGTTGTTATCGCTCTCCCCTCAACAGGTATTCACTCAAACGGCTTCAGCTTATGCCGTAAGGTTTTCGATATTGACAACAATAACCCCGAGCTTTATATTCCCCGTGAAGAGCTCGACGGCAAGAGCATTGCAGAAGCTTTACTCGTACCCACAAAGATTTATGTAAAGCCCGTGCTCGCTCTTCTTGAAAAAATTACAGTCAAAGGTATTTCACACATCACAGGCGGTGGCTTCTACGAGAACATTCCCCGTTCAATTCCCGACGGCCTTTGCGCTAAAATTGACAAGAGCGCTGTTAAGGTTCTTCCCATCTTCAAGGTTATCGCTGAATGGGGTAACATTCCCGAACGCGATATGTATAACACTTACAACATGGGTGTTGGTATGAGCATCGTTGTTCCCGCTTGCGAAGCTCAGGATGCTATCGCTATTCTCAAGGATAACGGCATCGACGCTTATGTAATCGGTGAAATTATCGAAGGCGACGAGAAGGTGATTCTCTGATGGCTAAAAAAATAGCAGTTCTCGTTTCAGGCGGCGGCACAAATCTTCAGGCGCTTATTGATGCAGAAAAAACAGGAATGTTCGGTGAAAGCAAAATCACTCTTGTAATAGCATCAAAACCCGGTGTGTACGCCCTTGAGCGTGCAAGTCAGAACGGCATAGCTTCGGCGGTGCTTTGCAGAAAAGACTATGCGGACATTGCCGCGTACTCAAAGGCACTGACAGACACTCTTAAAGAAAACGGCATTGACCTTGTTGTTCTCGCAGGCTTCCTCACTATTATCGACGAGCAGGTTTACGAGGCTTACCCCAATGCTATTATCAATATTCATCCTGCACTTATCCCCTCATTCTGCGGTAAAGGCTACTACGGCCTTCACGTACACGAGGCGGCACTTGCCAAGGGTGTTAAGGTTTCAGGTGCAACCGTTCACTTCGTAACCCCCGAATGTGATGCAGGTCCCATAATTTTACAAAAGGCTGTTGAGGTCAAGCAGGGCGACACACCCGAAGCTCTTCAGCAGAGAATTATGGAAGAAGCTGAGTGGAATATACTTCCCGAGGCAGTAAAGCTTTTCTGTGAAGATAGGCTGACAGTAAAAAATAATATTGTTTATATAGGAGAATGAATATGAAAATTTCAACTATAAAAGACGAGCTGGGTTCTCTTGCTTACCACGGCAGAGGCATTATGATCGGCAAAAGTGCCGACGGCAAAAAGGCTGTAACTGCTTATTTCATTATGGGCAGAAGCGTAAACAGCCGTAACCGTGTTTTCGTGCTCGAAGGCGACGATATGCGCACTAAGGCTTTTGACGAAAGCAAAATGACAGACCCCCACCTTATCATCTACTACCCCGTTCGTGTGCTCGGCAACAAGACCATCGTAACAAACGGCGATCAGACCGACACAATCTACGAGCTTATGGATAAGCAGATGACCTTTGAGCAGGCTCTTCGCACAAGAGAGTTTGAAGACGACAAGCCCAACTTCACTCCCAGAATTTCCGGTATCATCCGTCTTGATAAAGAGGGTATGAACTACGCTATGTCAATTCTCAAGAGCGCTGAGGGCGACGACAGCTCATGCGAAAGATTCACATATGCTTACTCAAATCCCCTTTGCGGCAGAGCTAAGTTTATTCACACATACAACTGCGAGGGTGATCCCCTGCCCTCATTTGAAGGCGAGCCCAAAACTCTTGAGCTTCCCGATGTAACTATCGATGAGCTCACAGATCTTATCTGGACTAACCTCAACGAAGACAACAAGGTTTCACTTTTCGTAAGATATATCGATATCGAGTCTGGCGAAAGCGAAACAAGAGTAGTTAACAAAAACAACTAAGGAGAAAGCTATAATGAAAGAATTCGAACTTAAATACGGCTGTAACCCCAATCAGAAGCCCTCAAAGATTTATATGCACGACGGCTCAGAGCTTCCCATCGAAATCCTCTCAGGCAGACCCGGTTATATCAACTTCCTCGATGCTTTCAACTCCTGGCAGCTTGTTAAAGAAGTTAAAGAGGCTACAGGTCTTCCCTGCGCTGCATCATTCAAGCATGTAAGCCCCACATCAGCTGCAGTCGGCACAATTCTTCCCGAAAAGCTCAAGAAGGCTTGCTTCGTTGATGATGTTGCAGACCTTGACGAAAGCCCCCTTGCTTGTGCTTATGCAAGAGCAAGAGGTACCGACAGAATGTGCTCATTCGGTGACTGGGTTGCTCTTTCAGATGTTTGCGATGCTACAACTGCTAAGCTTATCAAGAGAGAAATTTCAGACGGCGTTATTGCTCCCGGTTACACAGACGAGGCGCTTGCAATCTTAAAGCTCAAGAGAAACGGCAACTACAATGTTGTTAAAATCGACCCCGACTTCGTACCCGCTGAAATCGAAACAAAGCAGGTTTACGGCATCACCTTCCAGCAGGGCAGAAACAACTTCGAAATTAATGAAGCTCTCCTTGAAGACATCGTAACAAAGAATAAGGAACTTCCCGAAAGTGCAAAGAGAGACCTCATCATCGCTCTCATCACTCTCAAATATACACAGTCAAACTCAGTATGCTACGCATATGACGGCCAGGCTATCGGTGTAGGTGCAGGTCAGCAGTCAAGAATTCACTGCACGAGACTTGCAGGTACAAAGGCTGATACATGGCTTCTCCGTCAGGCTGATAAGGTGCTTAATCTTCCCTTCCTGCCCACACTCGGCAGAGCTGACCGTGATAATGTTATCGACGGTTACATCAACAAGAATGAAGAAGATGTGTGTGCTGACGGCAACTGGCAGAAGTACTTCACCACTCAGCCCGAGCCCTTCACAAAAGAAGAAATGGAAGCTCACCTTAAGACATTCTCAGGTATCGCTCTCGGCTCAGATGCATTTTTCCCATTCTCAGATAACATCGAAAGAGCATATCGCAGCGGCGTAAGCTACATTGCAGAGCCCGGCGGCTCAATCAGAGACGATGCAGTTATCGAATGTGCTGACAAATACAATATGGTAATGGCATTCACAAAGATGAGACTCTTCCATCACTAATAACATTCTCAGGAGAAATACAATGCTTAACTACTTTAACGAACTTGAAAAATACGACTCAGAAGTTTTTGCTGCCTGCGATAAAGAACTTGACAGACAGCAGACTTTCATCGAGCTTATTGCTTCTGAAAATATCGTTTCAAAGGCTGTGCTTCTTGCAGCAGGCAGTGTGCTGACCAACAAATATGCTGAAGGTTATCCCGGCAAGCGTTATTACGGCGGCTGCCACTGTGTTGACGAAGTAGAAAACATCGCAAGAGAAAGAGCAAAGAAGCTTTTCGGTGCTGAGCATGCAAATGTACAGCCCCACTCAGGAGCTAACGCAAACCTTGCAACCTTCTTCGCACTGCTCGAAACAGGCGACACTGTTATGGGTATGAACCTTTCACAGGGCGGTCACCTTTCACACGGCTCACCCGTAAACATCTCAGGCAAATACTGGAACATTGTGCAGTACGGTGTTGACGACGAAACAGAGATGATTGACTACGATAAGATGAGAGAGCTCGCTCTCGAGTGTAAGCCCAAGCTCATCGTTGTAGGCGCAAGCGCTTATTCAAGAGTTATCGACTTTGCTCGCTGCAGAGAAATCGCAGACGAGGTGGGCGCATATCTTATGGTTGATATGGCTCACATTGCAGGTCTTGTTGCTGCAGGCCTTCATCCCTCACCCGTACCCTATGCAGATGTTGTAACATCAACAACTCATAAGACTCTTCGCGGTCCCCGCGGCGGTCTTATCCTTTGCAAGGCAGAACTTGCTCAGAAGATTGACAAGGCTGTTTTCCCCGGCACTCAGGGCGGTCCGCTTATGCACATCATCGCTGCTAAGGCTGTTGCTTTCGGCGAGGCTCTCACAGACGAATTCAAGGCATATCAGACTCAGCTTCACAAGAACGCCGCAGCTTTCTGCGAGGCTCTTATTGCTGAAGATATTGACATCGTTTCAAAGGGTACTGATAACCACCTTATGCTTCTTGATCTTCGCAAGTATGACATTTCAGGTAAAGAGCTCGAGGCAAGACTTGACGAGGTGCACATCACAGCTAATAAAAACACAATTCCCAATGATCCTAAGAGTCCCTTTGTTACAAGCGGTCTTCGCGTTGGTACTGCTGCCGTAACTTCAAGAGGCTTCAAAGAGGATGAGATGAAGCTTATCGCTAAGTGGATTAAGCTTGCAATTACAGATTTCGAAAACTCAAAAGAAGAGATTACAAAGGGTGTTCTTGCTCTTTGCGAAAAATATCCTATCTACGCTGACTAAGAGGTGACAGATATGAAAATTATGGTTGTAGGTGGTGGCGGTCGTGAACACGCTATCATCAAAAAACTTAAAGAAAATCAGACAATAGAAAAAATCTACGCTCTTCCCGGCAACGGCGGCATCGCTGCCGACGCCGAGTGTGTAGCTATCAGTGCAACAGATATCGACGGCATCTGCGAATTTGCAAAGAACACAGACATCGACTATGCTGTTGTTGCTCCCGATGATCCCCTTGTACTAGGTGCTGTTGACAGACTCTCTGCTATGGGTATCCCCTGCTTCGGCCCTGAAGCTAAGGCTGCTATCATCGAAGGCAGTAAGGTTTTCTCAAAGAACCTTATGAAAAAGTACAACATCCCCACAGCAGAATATGAAGTATTCTCTGATATGGAAAAGGCTCTCGAGTATCTCGAGACAGCTCCCATCCCCACAGTTATCAAGGCTGACGGTCTTGCACTGGGTAAGGGCGTTATCATTGCCATGACAAGAGAAGAAGCTAAAGATGCTGTAAAATCAATGATGCAGGATAAAATCTTCGGTGCAAGCGGTAACAACATTGTTGTTGAAGAATTCCTCACAGGCCCCGAGGTTTCAGTGCTTTCATTCACAGACGGCAAGACAGTTGTTCCTATGGTTTCATCAATGGACCACAAGAGAGCTCTCGACAACGACGAGGGACTCGATACAGGCGGTATGGGCACAATCGCTCCCAACCCCTATTACACTCAAGAAGTTGCAAAAGAATGTATGGAAAAGATTTTCCTGCCCACTATCAATGCAATGAACGCTGAAGGCAGAACCTTCAAGGGCTGTCTCTACTTCGGTCTTATGCTCACTCCCAAGGGTCCCAAGGTTATTGAATATAACTGCCGTTTCGGCGATCCTGAGACTCAGGTAGTGCTTCCTCTTCTTGAAAGCGACCTTCTCACAATTATGAAGGCTACTACAGAGGGTACTCTCGCAGAAACTGAAGTTAAGTTCGCTGACAAATCAGCTTGCTGTGTTATTATGGCTTCAAAGGGTTATCCCCAGAGCTATGAAAAGGGCTATGCAATTGACATTCCCGACGATGTAAAAGACAGTGTTTATGTTGCAGGCGCGGTGCTTGACGGCGACACCCTCAAAACAAGCGGTGGCCGCGTACTCGGTGTAACAGCTGTAGGTGCTTGCCTTAACTGCGCTATAAACGGTGCATATGAAAAGGTTAAGAAGGTATCCTTCGGTAATGCATTTTACAGAAACGATATAGGCAAAAAAGCCAAGGAGGCAAAATAAATGGTATATCGCATATATGTTGAAAAGAAAAAAGAACTCGCTAACGAGGCTAAGGCTCTCTTAGGCGACATCAATTCACTTCTCGGCATCAAGAGCGTCTGCGATGTTCGTGTCATCAACCGCTACGATGCAGAAGATATCGAAAAAGAGCTTTTTGATTATGCAGTTAAAAATGTATTCTCAGAGCCTCAGCTCGATATCACAAGCACTGCCCTTTCAGCAGACGGCGCTACAGTTTTTGCTGTTGAGCCCCTCCCCGGTCAGTACGATCAGAGAGCTGACTCTGCTGCTCAGTGTATTCAGATTATCTCTCAGGGTGAAAGACCCACTATCAAGACAGCAAAGGTTTATCTTCTTTACGGTGATATGACAGAGGCTGAGCTTGCTGAAATCAAAAAGTATGTTATCAACCCCGTTGAATCAAGAGAAGCTTCACTCAGCGAGGCTGAAACTCTCAAGACAAAATATGATATTCCCACAGAGGTTGAAACTCTCGACGGCTTTATCGACCTTGACAAGGACGGTCTTGCTGACTTCGTTAAAAAATATGCTCTTGCTATGGATAACGATGATATCGCTTTCTGTCAGGACTATTTCAAAAAAGAAGGCAGAAACCCCACTATCACTGAAATCCGTATGATTGATACATACTGGTCAGATCACTGCCGTCATACAACATTCCTCACAACAATTGACTCAGTTAAGTTTGAGGATGAGCTTCTTCAGAGAGCATATGACGACTATATTGACACAAGAAAAGAACTCGGCAGAACAAAGCCCATCTGTCTTATGGATATCGGTACTCTTGCAGGCAAATATCTTAAGGCTAACGGCTATCTTGACAAGCTTGACGAAAGTGAAGAAATCAATGCTTGTACAGTTAAAATTGAAGTAGAAGTTGATGGCAAGAAAGAGCCCTGGCTTCTCCTCTTCAAAAACGAAACTCACAACCATCCCACAGAAATCGAGCCCTTCGGTGGCGCTGCTACCTGTATCGGCGGTGCTATCCGTGACCCCTTATCAGGCAGAAGCTATGTTTACGGCGCTATGCGTGTAACAGGTGCAGGCAACCCCTTAAAGAGTGTTGCTGAAACCATTCCCGGTAAGCTTCCTCAGAGAAAGATTGTTACAACTGCAGCTGCAGGTTATTCATCATACGGTAACCAAATCGGTCTTGCTACAGGTATTGTTGACGAGCTTTATCACGAGGGTTACACGGCTAAGAGAATGGAAATCGGTGCTGTTATCGCTGCTGCTCCTGAAAAGAACGTTCGCCGTGAAGTTCCCGCTAAAGGAGATGTAGTAATTTTACTCGGTGGTAGAACGGGTAGAGATGGTTGCGGTGGTGCAACCGGCTCATCTAAATCACACAACTTAGAATCACTTACTTCTTGTGGGGCAGAAGTTCAAAAGGGTAATGCACCTGAAGAAAGAAAACTTCAAAGATTATTTAGAAATGAAGATGCATCTCGCTTAATCAAACG
>JAGBSR010000214.1 GCA_017631745.1 Clostridia bacterium
AGGAATGGGCAAACAATGACGGTATGGTGCCTCTGAAGAGTGCTCTTTATCCTCTTGATGAAAAAGATAATGCTTTTTCTTATGAAGAAGCGCTTGCTATAAACAATATAAAGCCCGGCTCATGGTATTATCTGAAGACCATATACGGTATGGATCACGGCGACTATTGCGGTACTACCGACGATTACCCCGAGGGATATGAGAAATTCTGGTTGGGTCTTGCTGAAATGGCAACTGTCAGATGATAAAATTCACTTGCATTACTCTTTACTTCCTTAATAAAAAATGATATGCACTTGAAGAAAACAACAATGTTACCGAGGTGAAATAAGATATGAACAAATGGAGTTTCTATACATCAAAAGAGCTCAAGCCCAACGGTTGGCTAAAGAATCAGCTTGAAATTCAGGGCGAGGGCCTCAGCGGTAATCTTCACAAAATCTGGCCTGACATCCGTGACAGCGCGTGGATCGGAGGAAATTGTGAGGGATGGGAAAGAGTGCCTTATTGGCTTGACGGCTTTATACCCCTTGCATATCTGCTTGAAAGAGAAGATATGATTGCTACTGTAAGGAAATATATTGATGCTATTATTTCTGCTCAGGAAGATGACGGTTGGATTTGTCCCTGCAAAGACGGCAAACGGGAAAAATATGATACCTGGGCTATTCAGCTTATCTGCAAAACCCTTAAGGTATATTACGACTGTTCTGGCGACGAGAGAATACCTGATGTTATCTATAAAGTGCTGAAGAACTATTATGATTTGCTCAGCAGCGGAAAAATCAAGCTTTTCGGTTGGGGTAAATTCAGGTGGTTCGAGACTTTCATCTCACTGAACTTTCTGTATGAAAAATACCGCGAAGAGTGGATAAAAGACCTTGCAAAGATTATTAAAGCTCAGAGCTTTGACTATAACACAGCTGTCAATAAATGGAAGAAACCAAGTCGCGTATGGCAGATGAATACCCACATAGTAAATATGACGATGATGCTCAAAAGCGAAGCGGTTTCTCACGAACTTCTCGGCGAGGACTATACCGACAATGCTGAAAAGCTTCGCACGATACTCGATAAATATAACGGTACCGCCTTTGAGGGCTTTACCGGTGATGAGGTGCTCTCGGGGCTTGACCCCTCAAAGGGTACGGAGCTTTGTGCCGTTGTTGAGCAGATGTATTCTTATGAAGAAATTTTTGCTCACACAGGCGATAACAAGTGGGCTGAGCGTCTTGAGGTGCTTGCCTTCAATGCACTTCCTGCTACTATCAGTGAGGATATGTGGACTCATCAGTATGTTCAGCAGGTAAATCAGATTGCCTGTCAGAAAACTATGATTATAGCCCCGTGGAGCACCAACGGCCCCTATGCTCACACCTTCGGTCTTGAACCTAACTACGGCTGCTGTACTGCAAACTTCAATCAGGGCTGGCCTAAGTTTGCCTTGGCTCCCTTCATGCATAGCGGAAATACTGTAATCAATGTTCTTATGCTTCCGAGTGTGCTTAAAGCTGACGGAGTTACTATCAGACTTGAAACCGAATATCCCTTTAAAAATAAAATGCACTACTATATTGATGCAGAAAAAGATTTCGACTTTATTATCCGTATTCCGTCGTTTGCAAAAAATCTTAAGGTCAACGGTGAAAATGCAGACACGGCAGATCTGAGCTTCGCAATCAGAAATGGTAAAACAGAAATCGAGATTGAGTTTGAAACAGTGCCATATCTTAAGAACAGACCCAATGACCTGTGTGCACTGCAGATGGGCTCACTTCTTTTCTCGGTACCTGTTAAGTATAGCAAGGTAATGAAGGAATACATAAAAAAAGGTGTTGAACGAAAGTTCCCTTACTGCGATTATCAGTTTATACCCAAAACTCCCTGGAATTACGGCTTTGCCGACAGAAACTTCAAGGTCAGCTATAATGCTGTGAGTGATATACCATTCTCAGAGAGTGCACCTGCCGTAACAGTAAAGGCAAATATGTATCAGATTAACTGGGGACTGAAATTCCCCTATAAGTCCATCTGCAGAAATACTCCCAAATCAAGAGCGCCGATTTCAAGTGTGCAGGAGATTGAGCTTTATCCCTATGGTTGCAGCAGACTCAGAATGACAGAGATGCCCTTGCTCGGCGGAAAATAATTTAAACCCGGCGTACAACTCAGCGTATAAAAAATGCTCCTATGATGATTTCATAGGAGCTGCTTTTTATTGAGCTTTTAAATATTGGTCTGACGAATGATATCCTTGAGGCTTTCGGCGCTTTTATGAAGAGCTTTGACTTCATCATCTGTCAGGGGGAGCATAACCTTGCTGTGAGCACCGTTGCGTCCGACAACCGTAAGAAGACTAAGACACACATCGTCAATGCCGTATTCACCGTGAAGCATTGTTGAAACTGTCATGGTGGTATCGATGCCGCTGAGAAGACACTTGCAGATATGGCAGACTGAAAGTGATACGGCATAGAAGGTTGCACCTTTTCTTTCGATAACTCTGCCGCCTGATTTTCTCATATATTCCTCAACCTCTTTTATATCAAGGTCAGGGATAAGAGCATCGGGCTTTTTATATGATTTATTATATTCGAGCACTGGTACATTTGAAATGTTGGCAGTTGACCAGGGTACCATTGAAGAGTCGCCGTGCTCGCCGAGAACATATGCATGAACATTCTGCTGACTGATGGTGAAATAATCGGCAAGGCGGCTTCTGAGTCTTGCGGTGTCGAGAATTGTGCCTGAGCCGATGATTCTCTCTTCGGGAATGCCTGAGCATTTGACAAAGGTATATGTAAGAATATCCACAGGGTTGCTGACGATGATGTATGTTGCGTCAGGAGCGTATTTTGTAATCTGAGGAATGATGCTCTTGAGGATGTCGACATTTATCTGAGCGAGGTCGAGACGGGTCTGACCGGGCTTTCTTGCAACACCTGATGTAATAATGACAATATCCGAATCCTTGGCATCGATATAACTGCCTGCATAAATTGAGCAGGAGCCACAGAAGGGTGTACCCTGACGGATATCGAGAGCTTCGCCCATTGCTTTTTTATAGTTGACATCAATCATTACAATTTCAGTTGCAATGCCTGTTGCCGTGAGAGTATATGCGATTGTTGAGCCTACACTGCCTGAGCCGATAATAGTAATCTTATTCATATCTTAAATCCCCATACTGTTTTTTGATTATTATCGCAGATTTTTTCTGTTATGTCAACATTTGACGGTAAATAAGATTGATAAATCGTAAATGGTATGATATAATTATTCGGAATAGTGAGATATTTCCGCGCTTCTTAATAAGCTGGGGATATATTATTTCAGAGAAAACAGAAAAGATTTGTAATAAATTTAAGGAGACGGAACAATGAAAATTACAGTTTGTATCGGTTCATCATGTCACATCAAGGGCTCGCGTCAGGTGGTTGAAAGCTTTCAGAGCCTTATCAAGCAAAACAATCTCGGCGACAAGGTAGAGCTTGGCGGTACTTTTTGTCTTGGCCAGTGTCAGCAGGGCGTATGTGTGAGTGTTGACGGTGAGTTTCATTCGGTATCCCCTGAAACAGCTGAGGAGTTTTTCTTGAAAGAAATTCAGGAGAAGGTGTAACGGATGATAATTCAGATTTGTGTTGGCTCATCCTGCCACATCAAGGGTTCACCCGAAATAGTTGAGCTGCTGCAGAAGGCTGTGGCTGAAAACGGTCTGGAAGACGAAATTACTCTTGCAGGCAGCTTCTGTATCGGTAAGTGTAACCGTGTAGGTGTTACAGTGCAGGTTGACGACGATATACATACAGGTATTACAAAGGAAAATTTCAAGGAATTTTTCAAAGAAAACGTATTAGATGTCATAAAGAGATAAGGCTCTTTGAATGAAAGGAGTTGACGGAATGTCAGACTGTCTTACATTAAAAAAATCCAACTGTAAAAACTGCTATAAATGCATCAGACATTGCCCCGTTAAGGCTATCCGCTTTTCGGGCAATCAGGCGCATATTATAAATAACGAGTGTATTCTCTGCGGTCAGTGCTTTGTTGTCTGCCCTCAGAATGCAAAGCAGATAGTTGACGAAACCGAAAAGGTAAAGGTGTTTATACAAAGCGGCGACCCTGTTGTTGTGTCGATAGCTCCGTCGTTTATTGCCAACTACGACGGTGTGGGTATCGGTGCTATGAGAAAGGCTCTTAAAAAGATGGGCTTTACCGATGCCGAAGAAACAGCTATAGGTGCAACTATCGTTAAGAATGAATATGAAAGAATGCTTGATGAAGAGGATAGAGATGTTGTTATTTCATCCTGCTGTCACTCGGTTAATCTGCTTATTCAGAAGCATTTTCCTGCTTGTCTTGAATATCTGGCTGATGTTATGTCACCTATGCAGGCACACTGTCTCGATATAAAAAAGAGATACCCCGGCGCAAAAACTGTTTTTGTGGGTCCCTGTGTGGCTAAAAAAGACGAGGCAGGTTATTATGAGGGTATTGTTGATGCGGTGCTTACCTTTGAAGAGCTCTCTGAATGGATGAAAGAGGAGAGAATAGAACTTGAAAACGAAATCGACAGCGACGAAAACAGCCGTGCACGCTTCTTTCCCACAACAGGCGGTGTCCTGAAGACTATGAAGGAAAACAGCAAGTATACCTATGTTGCAATCGACGGCGTTGAGACCTGTATGGCCGTGCTCAAGGATATAGAAAAGGGAAAGATTCACAACTGTTTTGTTGAGATGTCAGCTTGCACAGGCAGCTGTGTAGGCGGCCCCGTTATCGAAAAATATCACCACGATTCAAATATCAAAGACTATATAGAGGTAGCATCATATGCAGGTGACAAAGACTTTGTCGTGTCTCAGCCGAACCCTGCCGAGATCAAGAAGTATATGACATACATAAAGCCCGAGCTTCCCGTACCCTCGGAGACTGAAATCAACAGTGCTCTTCGTCAGATGGGTAAGTTCAGAGCTTCAGACGAGCTTAACTGCGGCTCCTGCGGATATAACACCTGCCGTGAAAAGGCAATTGCAATCTGTCAGGGTAAGGCTGAAATCTCAATGTGCCTGCCCTTCCTTAAGGATAAAGCAGAAAGCTTCTCAGATACCATTGTTAAAAATACACCCAACGGTCTTATCGTACTCAACGAAAATCTCGAGGTACAGCAGATTAACGAGGCCGCAAGAAAGATTATGAATATCCGCAGTGCTTCAGATGTGCTCGGTGATCAGGTTATCCGCATTCTCGACCCGACAGTGTTTATGAATGTACTCACAACAGGCAGAGATGTAAGAGACCAGAGAGTATATCTTGCAGAATATAAGAGATATGTTGAACAGACAGTGGTTTACGACAGAGATACCCGTCTCCTTGTGGGCATTATGCGCGATGTAACCGATGAGGAATATGAGCGCGAAAGAAAAGAAAACATCAGCCGCAAGACTATTGAGGTAGCCGACAAGGTTGTTGATAAGCAGATGAGAATCGTGCAGGAAATTGCTTCGCTTCTCGGAGAAACTGCAGCCGAAACCAAAATTGCACTTGCAAAGCTTAAGGAGTCGATAACTGATGAATGATTTATGTGCAGACATCGGATATAAAAGTATAAATCACTTCGGTGAAGAGCTCTGCGGCGACCACGTTGATATAGTGGAAGAAAATGATAATTCCACCGTTGTTGTGCTCGCAGACGGTCTCGGAAGCGGTGTTAAGGCAAGTATTCTCTCGACTCTGACCTCGAAGATTATTTCAACTATGATGGCTGAGGGCCTGCCAGTTGAGGAGTGTGTTTCCACTATTGCCGCAACACTTCCCGTCTGCTCTGTAAGAGGAGTAGCTTATTCGACCTTTACTATTATCCATATCAAAAAGAACGAAACTGCAGAGATTATCCAATACGATAACCCTCACGTGATTATCATACGCGACGATGTCAATTATGACTATCCAAAAACTGAGCTGAATATAGGCGGAAAAAAGATTTTCAGCTCTGTTATCAAGCTTCAGGAAAACGATGTGTTTGTGGCTATGAGTGACGGCTGTCCTCACGCGGGTATCGGCAGACTCTATAATTTCGGTTGGAAGAGAGAAGATATTATAGACTTCATCGAAACTATTGCTCCTGCAGGCTATACGGCCAAAACTCTTTCAACGATGATTGTTGATGAATGCAATAAGCTTTACGGCTTTGAGCCCGGTGACGATGCCACAGCCTGTGTGGTGCGTATAAGAAAAAGAGAGCCGATGAATATGCTTTTCGGTCCGCCGTCAAACAGAGACGATGCCGAAAGAATGATGTCTCTTTTCTTCTCGAAAGAGGGTAAGCATATTATCTGCGGCGGCACAACATCGTCAATTGCCGCAAAATATCTCGGCAAGGAGCTCAGACCCACTCTCAATTTTGAAAGAAGCGATGTGCCTCCTATAGCAGAATTAGAGGGCGTTGACCTTGTAACAGAAGGCGTTATTACTGTCAACAAGGTTCTCGAGTACGCCAAGGATTATCTCGGCGAAAATGAACATTATGAGCATTGGAGCTTCAAGCGCGACGGTGCATCACTTATCAGCCGTCTTCTTTTTGAAGAGGCTACAGACATTAATTTTTATGTGGGCAGAGCAATCAATCCTGCTCATCAGAATCCCGACCTGCCTATTAATTTCAGCATCAAGATGAATCTTGTAACGGAGCTTTCCGAATGTCTTAAAAAGATGGGCAAGAGAATTAAGGTAAGTTATTTCTAAGGTGATTAACATGAGGAAATTTGACACAAAAGTTCAATATCTTAAATACAAGGTACTGCGCGAGGTTGCTTCTCAGGCGTGGAATGATACTCTTATGCAGAATGTTTTTGACATTCCCAAGATGATTGTACCGGGTAAGATTCCCACTATGAGATGCTGCGTCTATAAAGAAAGAGCAATACTTTCCGAAAGAGTAAAAATGGCTATGGGCGGTGACAGGCAAAACAGCAATGTCATCCAGGTTATTGATATAGCCTGTGACGAATGCCCTGCTGCAGGCTATGTGGTAACAACATCCTGCCGAGGCTGTCTTGCTCACAGATGTGAAGATGTCTGCAAAAAAGGTGCCATTACCTTTGACCAGAATCATGTGGCTCATATCGATAAATCCAAGTGTGTTGACTGCGGCATGTGTGCAAGAGTCTGCCCCTTTGCTGCTATCGTCAACCGCAAAAGACCCTGCCAGATTTCCTGCAAGGTAAAGGCTATATCCATCAACGACGACAATGCCGCTCGCATAGATGACGATAAATGTATTCAGTGCGGTGCCTGCGTTTACCAGTGTCCCTTCGGCGCTATAACTGACAAGTCGTTTATTCTTGATGTAATTGATATTATTAAAAACAGCAATAACAACAAAAACTACAAGGTTTATGCTGTTGTGGCTCCGTCTATATCAAGTCAGTTTACCTATGCAAAGCTCGGTCAGGTAATCACAGGTCTTAAAAAGCTCGGTTTTTACACCGTTGTTGAAGCTGCTCTCGGTGCGGATATGGTAGCTTATGCAGAGTCAAAGGAGCTCAGTGAAAAAGGCTTTCTTACAAGCTCCTGCTGTCCTGCCTTTGTATCTTATATCAAGTCGTCATTCCCTGCTCTTTTGCCTATGGTATCACATAATCTTTCACCTATGGCAACTCTTGCAAAGTATATCAAGGAAACCGACAAGACAGCCAAGGTTGTATTTATCGGTCCGTGTACTGCAAAAAAAGCCGAAGCTCAGCTTGACAGCGTTAAGCCTCATGTGGATGCCGTGCTCACCTTTGAAGAGCTTCAGGCACTTTACGACAGCAGAAGCATTGATATCACAGGTCTTGATGAAGATGTACTCGATAATACATCTTATTACGGCAGAATCTTCGCTCGCTCGGGCGGTCTCAGTGATGCGGTAAGACAAGCGCTTATTGAGCAGAAGATTGATTTTGATTTCAAGCCCGTCGCCTGCGACGGTGTCGAGGAATGCAGAACAGCTCTGCTGAAAAAGAGCAAGAATGTTCTTGACGGCAACTTTATTGAGGGTATGGCTTGCACGGGCGGATGCATCGGCGGTGCAGGCTGTCTGACTCACGGCGAAAAAAATAAGGCCGAGGTTGATAAATACGGCAGAGAAGCCCTTGAAAAAACTATCAGCGATGCTATTTCGATTTTATAATTCAGATATCGGCACCCGAAAAATTATCGGGTGCTTTTCTTTTTTATTATTTTATTTTTACTCAGGATAAATATGAAAGGATAATATTAATCAAAATTCTTTTCATAGGTATATTTATTATAGACAAATGCAAAAATCTGTGATAGAATATAGGTTATAATTTTTACTGACAGAGTTCTATGGTGATAAAAAACAATAGAACAGCAGATATTTCTTAAAGGCACTTTCCAGAAGAGCCTTTCTGAACGGAGATAAAAAAATGTACAGAATTACCCAGAAGAAAATTTTGAACCCCACAGTTATTCAGATGAATATTGAAGCCCCCCTGGTTGCAAAAAAAGCAAAGCCGGGTCAGTTCATTATTCTCAGAGTGGAAGAAGACAGTGAAAGAATACCCCTGACTGTTGCGGGTACAGATAAAGAAAACGGCACTGTCAAGATTATTTTTCAGGTTGTAGGTGCTACCACAAAAAAACTCAGCTTCAAGGAAGAAGGGGAGCACATCTGCGATTTTGTGGGCCCTCTCGGTACGGCAACCGAGCTTGACGGACTTAAAAAGGTATGTATCATCGGCGGCGGTGTAGGCTGTGCTATTGCTATGCCTGTGGCTGAAGCACTTCACAATATGGGTGCAGAGGTAACAAGTATTATCGGCTTCAGAAGCAAAGACCTGCTTATACTCGAAGACGAGTTCAGAAGCTTCTCAGATACTCTTCACATTATGACTGACGACGGCTCTTATGCAAGACAGGGTAATGTTACCGTGCCTCTTAAAGAGATGCTCGAAAAGGGCGGAAAATTCGATATGATTATTACTATCGGTCCGCTTATTATGATGAAATTTGTCACAGAAACAGCCAGACCCTTCGGTGTACCCGTAACAGTATCAATGAACCCTGTTATGATTGATGGTACAGGTATGTGCGGCGGTTGTCGACTGACACTCAATGTCGAGGGCAAAAAGGTGACGAAGTTCGCTTGTGTTGACGGACCTGATTTCAACGGTTATGAGGTTGACTTCGACGAGGCTATGTCAAGAAGCAGAATGTATGCTGACTTTGAACGCCACGCTTATGAAGATACCTGCAACCTTTACAAAAAGGAGGTAAACTGAAATGGCAAAGGCTAATATGTCTCTTCTGCGCAATCCGATGCCAGCTCAGGAGCCTTTGGTGCGCGCACGTAATTTTGATGAGGTTGCTCTCGGTTACAGCGAAGAAACTGCCATTGATGAGGCTATGCGTTGTCTGGGCTGTAAGAATATGCCGTGTGTAGACGGCTGTCCCGTTAAAATTCACATTCCCGATTTTATTGCAGAGATAAAAAAAGGCGACTTTGAAGCTGCCTATCAGATAATTTCAAAATCCTCATCCTTGCCTGCTGTATGCGGCAGAGTCTGTCCTCAGGAAAAGCAGTGCGAGTCCAAGTGCATCCGTGGCATTAAGGGCGAGTCGGTAGGTATCGGCAGACTTGAGAGATTTGTTGCAGACTGGCATAACACATTCTGCCTTGAAGACCCCGTAAAGCCTCAATCCAACGGTCATAAGGTTGCTGTGGTGGGCTCAGGGCCGTCAGGTCTTACCTGTGCAGGTGACCTTGCCAAAAAGGGTTATGAGGTCACTGTTTTTGAGGCTCTTCATGTTGCCGGCGGTGTGCTTGTTTACGGTATTCCCGAATTTCGTCTGCCTAAGGCAATAGTTGCAAAAGAGGTTGACACCCTTAAAAAATTAGGCGTTAAGATTGAAACAAATGTTGTTGTTGGTAAGACACTCACAGTTGATGAGATTTTCGATATGGACTATGAAGCGGTTTTCATCGGCTCGGGTGCAGGACTTCCTAACTTTATGGGTATCCCCGGCGAGAGCCTTAAGGGCGTGTATTCGGCTAATGAGTTTCTCACAAGAAGCAATCTGATGAAATCCTACCGTGAAAATCCGACTACACCTATTATGAAGGGCGGCAAGGTTGCAGTTGTCGGCGGCGGTAATGTTGCAATGGATGCTGCAAGAACAGCACTTCGTCTTGGTGCAGAAAAGGTTTATATAATATACCGCCGTTCAATGCAGGAGCTTCCTGCAAGACACGAAGAGGTAGAACACGCTATTGAAGAGGGCATAGAGTTTTCACTGCTTTGTGCACCTACCGAGATTATCGGTTACACCAATCCAAATGACCCGAGAGACCCAAAAAACGGATTTGTAAAGGCTATGAAGCGTATTAAAATGGAACTTGGCGAGCTTGATGCAAGAGGCAGAAGACGCCCCGTTGAGATTGAGGGCAGTGAGTACGAGATAGAGGTTGACACAGTTATTATGTCAATCGGCACATCGCCTAACCCGCTTATCAAGTCAACAACAGACGGACTTGAAGTCAATGCAAGAGGCGGCATCATAGTCAATGAAGACGGACTTACATCCCGTGGCGGAGTTTATGCAGGCGGTGATGCCGTAACAGGTGCAGCTACTGTTATTTCGGCAATGGGTGCAGGCAAGACCGCTGCGAGTGCGATCGACGAATATTTAAGTAAATGATAAAAAAATCCAGGTCGCAGGGCTTGGATTTTTTGTTGCTAAAAGGGCTTTTATATGCTATAATTTATAAAAATGAAAAATCAGGTGAAAATATGAAGCTTACAGATTTATTCGGAAAGAAAACATCACTCACTAACAAAGATATAAATATCCGCGACCCGTTTATTATCAATGAAGACGGTACATATTATATGTACGGCACAAGAGCAAAAGACTTCGGAAAATATACAGGCGGATTTGATGTTTATATGTCAAAGGATCTTGTTAACTGGAGTGAACCGATAGAGTGCTTTGACTCTGTAAAACATAATCTCAACTATATGGTCAACTGGGCACCCGAGGTGCACAAGTATAAAGGCAAATATTATATGTTTGCAACCTTTACCCGAAAAAGCAACGGCCTGCGCGGTACCTTTGTGCTGAAAGCTGACAGTCCTCTCGGACCTTTTGTGCCTCACAGCAAAGGTGTTGTAACGCCCGAGGAGTGGGAGTGTCTTGACGGTACCCTTTACATAAACGGCGAGGGTAAGCCTTATATAGTTTTTTGTCACGAGCATACACAGATTATCGACGGCACTATGTGCTTTGCTCCTTTGAGCGAGGATTTAACTGAAATGGCAGGCGAAGCTGTTACTATGTTCAAGGCGTCAGAACCCTATTGGGCAGACAAGCAAACAGGCGATGAGCATCGCATTACCGACGGCCCCTTTATGTACCGTACCGAAGAGGGTACACTGCTTATGATCTGGTCAACATTCATAAAGGGAAAGTATGCAGAATGTCTTGTCCGTTTCAACGATGGTGAGCTGAGTATGAATTTCGAGCACCTCGAGCCTCTTATCGACAACGACGGCGGACACGGTATGCTCTTTAAAAGCGGTGATAAGCTTTATCTTACATACCATTCGCCGAATACTACCGGCTTTGAGCATCCTTGCTTTGTTGAGGTTGAGGATATAGGAGACAAAATTATACTTAAATAAAACAAATAAGTCCCGAAAAAATCGGGACTTATTTGTTTTATGCGTGGCTGTTTATTTGAGCTTTTCTTCTATAACTTCACCCTTGAGGTTCCATTTGATTGTTTTGTCGGGATAGTCTGCCGAGATATAGCTTTCATCGCTGTCTAAGTTGTCGGAGTCTATGCTTGTGCTTATAGACATTGCGTCACTGTCGCCGAATTCATCCTGATTGTAGACATATTCAATATCATAGTAAGCCTGAACATAGGCGGGGACTTCATCGTCTGCATTTAATTCTTTGCTCCATACAACTTCACCGTCCATTATGAGTTCATCGCAGTCGAGACGACTTATAACGCCTTGCTTATCGGTTGATATTTCATCAGCTCTGAAGAATGAAATTTCCATATGAGTGCCGTCGTAATCGTGGTTGAGAACTAAGGGTATCATGGTGTCATATACAATTGAAGTTTTTTCTGTATAGGGGTCTTCTGTGTATTCGCGTTTTACCTCGACCCTGGGAGATGATGAGCTGTCGCATTCATAGGAATACATAACAAAGAAGAAGTCGGGTCCATTGGGGACATCGTATTTATAAACCTTATGCACTTCTACATCGCGTACCCTGAGATGAGCCTCAGTGAGCACCCAATATGATGATG
>JAGBSR010000003.1 GCA_017631745.1 Clostridia bacterium
TCCGATAGTAGAAACTATAATGTGCCTGAGCACCAACTGTCTTTACTGCGAGGCATACCGTATTTACGGTGAGATATCTGCGCATCTCGGTCTTGCCGACTCAGAAAACGCAGCCCGGGTACAACACGAAAAACTGAAAAATGCCATAAATTCTGCGTTCTGGAGCGACCGACTCAACAGATATAGATATATCCTTTACCTCGACGGCACTTCAGATAACTCTCAGGAGCTCAGCGGTCACGCCTTCGCGGTACTCTTCGGCATCTGCCCTGAGGAAAAGCGACAGAACGTTTTTGAAAATCTCACTGTTTCCGCCAGCGGTACCGTTTCAATCTGGCCGCCTTTTGAGGGACTTTTCAGTGACAGCAAACCAGGCCGACACAACAATGTGATATGGCCCTTCCTCAACGGAATGATAATTGAAGCAGCAGGTAAAAGTGGCATTGACTGCTTCGTTTCTGAAGAGCTCAGAAAAATAACCGAGCTTTTCAAGAAGAGCAATTTCAGACTTTTCGAGATTTACTCCCCCTACACAAAAAAGGCTTTCGGCGGTTGGCAGACAGGCAGAGTATGGGACTCCTGCCGACATCAGACCTGGTCGGCTACCTGCTATATCGGTGCAATTATTTTCGGTGTTTTCGGTATAACCCCCGAGGCAAAAGGTCTGAGATTTGCTCCCTGCGTACCCGAAAATATGAAAGACTCTCACCTCAGCGGACTTAAAATCAGAAGTCAGGAGCTTACAGTTAAGATAAGCGGTTACGGTAATAGGATTGAGAAGTTCATCCTTGACGGAAAAGAGAGTGAGCCGTTTATCGAGTGGGACAATAAGCCTCACACCGCAGAAATAATATTGAAGTAAAAATACTGTTTGCATACAAGAACTCTCACCGCATAGACAGATATTGTAGAATTCAGCAACCAAAAACAAAGCCACACTGCAACACTATTTCCAATAAACGATCACCTAAAACAGGGAACACGATTTCAAAGAAAATCAGTGTTGCAACATAAAAATGTGTCCTACTTTACAAAACAGTAAAAAGCCCTCAAAGCATAGACTTTAAGGGCTTTTTAGTATGGGAATAGTACCGTTAAATACGTCAAAAGGTCAAATTGCAACAGAATTTTGTGAGTGTTGCATCTTGATAGCAAAACTGAATAAATTTCTCTCCCACGGAAATCCGGAAAACAAGAACCGCTATGCCTTTATAGTTAGGAAAAACCTCTTTTAATAATATACCTTGACTGTCTTGATTTCGAAAGGACGCAGCTGCGTTTTTAAAGTGTTACCGTTAATGGCAGAGTCAATTTCTTCTTCGAGCATATTTGTTACTGCAAACTTATTTATCGTATCGGCAAAAGTTATCACAGAATTTGTACGGGTGCCCTCCGCTTCATAAAGACGGACAATAAATGCCTTATCCTCATCTTCACAGGGTTTGATTGACTCAACAATGATATTAGGTTTATCCACATTAACAAGTGCATTTGCTTCATAAGCACCACTTGCAACAATATGTGGAATATTAAGCTTATATGCAGGCTGAATTGCCGCCTCTGCACCAAAAGCACAGTTGTGAGGCAAAAATGAATAAATTGCACGGTGTAAACCTTTGTCGCCCTTAACATCAGGATGATTGCCACCCTTGTGAAGAGAAAGACGGATTTGCGAGCCGTTGACGGAAATTCCGTATTTGCAGTCGTTCATAACTGTTACACCGTAATTAGGCTCCGAAAGGTCGGTATATTTATGGTTAACAACCTCAAATTTTGCCTGTTCAACAGAGTTGTTTCTTGTTGTCGGGCGTTTGCAGTAACCGAACTGAATTTCATGTCTCGCGAAGTCTTCACGCACATCTGTATCAAATGCAGTTTTTAAGAAACGGTGGTCATCTTGCCAATCCATATATGTATCAAAACGCACTTCAGGTGAACCGGCAAAGAAAATCATATCCTGAGTAATAGTTGATTTATCGCTGATTTTGTACTTGCTGCGGATAATAAATGCAACGGCACCCTCGGATACAACTTCTCTTTCAAGAAGTGTAGCGCAAGGCTTGAATTTCATTTCAAGATCTGCATCAATATCCCAGTTATCCCAACTCATAGGTACATCCTCAGCCATTAAGAAAGTGTTGAAAGGCAATCCGTCAACCAGTTTTCTCTGAGCAACGGTATCAACAAAAGACGAAATGAATCCGTTTTTGTCAAACTCTACCTTTGCAAAAGGTGTTGTGAGTGTATTTCCGTCATAATTAAAGGGGGTGTTGTCCGCCACTTTGCATTCTCCATAATTCAACTTAACCGATGAAAAAGCAGGAACGGTGATACCGCCTAACAAACGCTTTTTATTTCCGCTGATGTCTGTATAAGTCTGTTGCAGAACATCTGCAATAGCTTTTCCTATATCCTCGACAAAGACAACATCGTGTCTGTCAAATGAAAGTGTATTGATTACTGAAATGCAGTCTTCATTACTGTTTACAATGTTCTTAATCTGCTCTTTTGCATCCTTGATAACCTCACGCATCTGTGTCTTGCACTCTTCGTGAGCTCTATTTATGCAGGTGCCGGGGAGAATATCGTGGAACTGATTGAGAAGAACAGTTTCATAAAGCTTGTTTGTGTTTTCTGTACTGCAAGAAGTATTGCCTTTAACAGCTTTACATACTGTCAGATACTCTAAATCACGAAGTGCAAGTTCAGCTTTTCTGTTGTTGTATTTGATTTCGTGCTGATTGGTAAGCGTTCCTCGGTGAAGCTCAAGATAAAGCTCACCGCGATATGTATTGGGATTTACGCAAGTGCTTTCCAAGTCCTTCATAAAATCACTTACAGTTGTGTGATACGTCTTCGGTACATCATATAAATCTTCGCAACGACGTGCAGTTTCAATCATTTCAAACTGCGGACCTCCGCCACCGTCACCGTAACCGTATGCCATAAGGCGTTTGTTTGTAACTGAGGGTTGGTCTTTGAGGTGTTCATCGTTAACAAGGCACTCGCGAAGCTCCCTTACATCAGGCCATGAGTGAGTCGTATTAAAATGGGAGAAGACTTTGGTTCCGTCAATACCTTGCCAGTAGAATGTATTATAGGGGAAAGCATTGGTATCATTCCAGTTGATTTTTGTGGTAAGGAAATAGTCTACTCCACAGCCTTTCATAATCTGCGGAATTGATGCAGAGTAACCGAAGGTATCGGGAAGCCAGAATGCATCTAAACGGCATCCGAAGTATTTATCGGTAAATCTCTGACCCCAAAGGAACTGTCTTATCATTGACTCACCGGAAGTAATGTTACAGTCACATTCAACCCAAACAGCACCATTGGGCTCATATCTGCCCTCAGCAACTTTTTCTCTGATGCACTCAAAAAGCTCGGGATAATACTTTCTAACCATATCACTGTGACAAGATGAGCTTTGTACAAAGCGGTGTTCGGGGTATTGCTGCATAAGGCTTATCTGATTACTATAGGTTCTTGCACACTTTTTGATTGTTTCATCAACATGCCACAGCCATGCTGTATCCATATGAGAGTGACCGATAAGACCGACAGAGGGTGCAACATCACCGTTTCTGAGAGACAAAAGCTTGGTGAGATAAGGCTGAGCCTTGCCGATTGCACCGAGAAACTCTTCCTTTGAAACATCTTCGGGAGAGTAATAGAGGATTTTGTGAACTTCCGTAAGGGTGTTTATTGCCTGAGCTTTCATAAAACTGCTGTCAGGCAATTCAGTTGCAAGCTGAGTTACGATTTTCAAATCAAAATAGAATTTGTTTATTTCTTCATTCTTAACGCAGATGTTCAGGCTATCAAATGTGAAATCGTAAGTGTTTACCTGACGCAAATCTCTTGAAAATGGGTCACATCCGTGATAATCGTGACCTGCATAGTATTCAATGGCAATTTCTATTTTCTCATTTGCCTTTGCGTTTTTCTTAATAAGACCGCAATAATGATTGCCATGGGAAGTGTAAACGATTTTGGTATTAAAGGTGCCGAAAGGAACACCGTCAACCCAAAGCATAGCCTCATAGCCACCCATTTCAGGCATTATGAAAATATCCTTGTCGTCCAATTCTTCCGGCACAACATATTCTGACTTGAGCCAGCAATAGGCACCCTCACCACCCCATTTCCAACTACTGGATATTTCGGTGAAATTCTCATCTGCAGGGATAGTATGGAATTGCTTATCTGCTACAAAAGCACGGACGGGAACAGACTGTATTTTTGTAAATAAATAGGGATTAAGAGTTTCTTCAAATCTTTGAAGTTTAGCCACCATTTTTTCATAATGTTGTTTACAAAGCATAATGTTTTCTCCTTTTATATTTTATTCCTCTATAAATATTTCGAACTTCTCTGCAGGAAGGTATTCCTTTTCTCCCTTTTCGTTTATATGGGTAAAATCCTCAGGAGTCAGGATGAATTCTACCTTTTGCTCCTGATCTTTTCTGAGGGCAATTTTCTTGAATCTCACGAGAGATTTAATGGGTTGATTGACAGCATCCTTTTCAGATTTGAAGAGCTTAACAACCTCTTTACTGTCATAATCACCCACATTTTTGACTGTAACAGATACTTTTAAATTGCCGTCAGCTTCTTCTTTTTGAAGCTCGCCATATCGGAACTTGGTATAGGATAATCCAAAACCGAAGGGAAATTCAGGGGTACCCTTAAAATATCTGTAAGTTCGGTTGTTCATTGAATAATCATCGAAATCTGGCAAGTCTTTTGTTGAAGAATAAACTGTAACAGGCAATTTTCCACTGGGTGAATATTCACCGAAAAGCAACTGTGCTATTGCTTTACCGCCCATTTCACCGGGGTACCAGCAATTAAAAACAGCATTTGAAAGATCTTTTGCCTCGCCAAAAGCCACGGCACCACCACAAAACATAAGAAGAATCACTTTATCATTGACTTCTTTTACTGCTTTGAGCAATTCAAGCTGTGCATCAATTATTTCAATTGTTTTTCTGTCGCCTGCACAATACGGATTATTGGCATCACCTTCTTCGCCTTCATAAGACGCGTCAAGACCAAGACACACCACGGCAATGTCACTTTCTTTGGCGAGCTTGACTGCTTTTTTTAGCAGTCCTGTTTTTTTCTTGAAGAATTTACACCCTTGCTCATAAGCTACAGTTGCATTCTCGCCTAAATAGTCACGGAGTCCTTTGAAAACTGTATGATATTCCAAGGGAAAACCGTTATAATTGCCGAGCAAAACTTCTTTGCTGTCGCCATTTACGCCGATAATTGCAACACTTTTGATTTCGTCTTTTTTAAGTGGCAGCAATCCGTCATTTTTTAGCATTACTATACTTTCCCGTGAGGCACGCAGAGAAAGCTCACGGTGCTTTTCACAGGCAACAACGGAATAATCAATATCGTCATATTCTGTGCTTTCGTCAAACATACCAAGTTTGAATCTCGTTTTCAGTGTATTATAAAGAGCAATATCAATATCATCTTCAGTTATTAAATCTTCTTCGTAAGCATCGATAAGATGCTTGTAAATATTACCGCAGTTAAGGTCACAACCGTTGCGGATAGAAACAGCCGCTGACTCGGTATGACTGTCGGTGTATCGATGGTGCTTTTTTATATCGCGAATGGCACCGCAGTCGGATACCACGTGACCGTCAAAGCCCCATTCTTTACGCAATATATCTTTTAAGAGATAGTCATTGCAGCAACAGGGTACGCCGTCAACAGCGTTATACGCACCCATAACAGCCTCGACTTTTCCTTCTTTTACGCAAGCTTCAAAAGCGGGCAGATAAGTTTCAAACAGATCTTTTTTAGAAATATTAACATTATAACCGTGCCGTCCTTTTTCGGGGCCTGAATGAACGGCAAAATGCTTTGCACAAGCGGCAGTTCGCAAATGCTTCGCCTCGGTATTTTGTAGACCTTTTATAAATGCGACACCTGACTTTGAAGTAAGATACTGGTCTTCACCATAGGTTTCCTGTCCTCTACCCCAACGGGGGTCTCTGAAGACATTCACATTGGGGCTCCAGAATGTAAGTCCGTAATATCTTTTGTGTTTACCCTCTCTGATTGCCTTGTTGTATTTGGCTCTTGCCTCGGTAGAAATCGTTTCTGCAATTTCATAAAGAAGCTCATCATCCCACATTGCTGCAAGACCGATTGCCTGAGGAAAAACTGTAGCCGTACCTGCTCTGGCAACACCGTGAAGAGCTTCGTTCCACCAATCATATTTATCTATACCAAGTCTGCCGATTGCCACAGCGCTGTTGGTCAGCTGTGAGACTTTTTCTTCTATAGTCATTTTGTGGATAAGTTCA
>JAGBSR010000215.1 GCA_017631745.1 Clostridia bacterium
GGAGGACGGGTAAAATATGAATAAAATTAAAATCGCAGACGCCTGGTGCCTTAGCAACAATGGTTATGAGCTTTACGGCAGAGAGACCGACAGACTTACCAAGGTAACCCCCTCGGAAAGACAGCTTGAGTTTCTTGATATGAAATACTACAATTTCATCCATTTCGGTGTTAATACATTTTACAACCGCGAATGGGGCGACGGTAAAGAGAAACTTAAAAAGTTTAATCCCAAGCGCCTTGATACTGATCAGTGGTGCGAGATTCTCAAGGGTACGGGGAGCAAGGGTGTAATAATAACCGCCAAGCACCACGACGGCTTCTGTCTGTTTGATACAAAGTACACTCAGCACAATGTAATGAACACACCCTTTGGTAAGGATATTGTGAAAATGCTCAGTGAGAGCTGTAAGAAGTACGGCCTGAAGCTTGGCATATATCTTTCTCCCTGGGACAGACACGAGGAGACATACGGTACTGAAAGTTATAATGATTTCTTTGTAAATCAGCTCACAGAGCTTTGTCAGAACTACGGTGAGGTCTTTACCTTCTGGTTTGACGGAGCCTGCGGAGAGGGCAAAAACGGCAAAAAACAGATATATGATTGGGACAGATACTACAGTACCATCAGAAAATATCAGCCCGATGCGGTTATAACTATCTGCGGTCCCGATGTAAGATGGATAGGCAATGAGGGTGGTAAGGTCAGAGAGTGCGAGTGGAGTGTAATTCCTGCGGAAAAAGACAGCAATAGCCTGATAATGGAAAACTCACAGACCGATGCAAAGCAGCTCAGAGAAATGGCTGAAAAGCTCGATGATTGCAGCAGTGACCTTGGCTCGAGAAAAATCCTCAGACACTTCAGAAACCTGGTTTTCAAGCCTGCTGAGGCTGATATATCCATAACCTACGGTTGGTTCTATCACGATACACTTTATTATTTCCCAAGATTCAAAAGAAGCGCGAAATACCTTTCCGAAGTCTTTTTCAATACTGTCGGCGGTAACGCAAGTATGCTTCTCAATGTTCCGCCGAACACAGACGGACTTATCAGTGAAAGAGAAATCGAAACACTCAATGAGTTTACACGTCTGATAAAAGCACCCTTCAGAAATCCGATTACCGACGGCAGATTTTCAATGCTCAGACTCGACGGTAAGGTAAGACCTGTCAGAGATGGCTATTTTGATTTCGACGATGACGAAACAGGCATAAAGGTGACAATTCCCGAAGGAAAGAAGCTCATAAGCATCTATATGGAAGAAGACCTGAAATTCTCTCAGAGAGTGGAAGAATTCAAAGTATATGCCAAATATCAGGGCGACGGTGCATATTATGAGATTTACAGCGGTACCGTTATTGGCTCAGGTAAAATTATAAGATTCCCTGCCGCCGTAGGAGCAGAAGAAATAATAATAACACCCACTCAGACAAGAAAGAACCCTATACTTAAAAAGGTATTGATATTCGCAAAATAAATTAAAGGACAGCGGTTAATCTGAACTGCTGTCCTGTTTATTTGCAAAATATAAGAGGCTGTCGTGTGACAGCCTCTATATAATGGTTGTAATTATACCTTCTTAAGCTTATACATTACGTGAGCGCCGAGCATTGAAAGCACAACACCAATGGGGATGAGTACGCCGATACCGGGGTCAACGAAGAAGAGAAGAAGGGTAACTGCAGCGATGGGGAAGAATGAAATCTTCCAGTGCTTAACGAAGTAGGTTGCTGCAAGGGAGCCGAAGATAGTATAGGTTACCTGCTGGAATGCGGGAGCAAATGTGTCACTTGACATAATCTCTGAGAATTTGGGATTGAATGCGAAGATGAGCACAAACACAGCAATAATAATTGTTGTGGTTATTGTTGAAGCCGCAATAGCGATTGTTGTGATAACTTCGCCCTCTTCGGTATTAGCCTTAACCTTAGCATTTTCCATAGCGTTGAGAGCGCAGGGCATCTTAAGGTTCATAATGTTACCTGATACGAATGAGAGATATGTGCCGCCTGCACCGAGCATGGGTGAGTAAGCAACAACCTCAACGATACCTGTAACAAAGAAGAATGCTATTGAAGCAACACCCTTACCGACAATAGCGGGGTCGGGCCATACATTAAGATGAAGACAGATAGCAACGGGGATGCAGATGAAGAATGCAAGTGATGCGATGCACCAGATTCTGCCCCATGAATGAATTTTGTCCATATAATTCTTATTCATAATAGCAACTCCTTTCAATTAATAACGCCATTCGATGGCTGCAATTTCAGGTAAGAAGCTGTTGATAAGCACAACTATTACCATAGCAAGAACCATACTTAAGGGCATTGCGAGAGCCTCAATCCAGTTCTTTTTGAGCTTCTTGTTGAGAAGAGTGAAGAAGAGCATAAAGCCGATTGAAGCAACGAGAGCTGCCAGTGAAAGCACACCTGCGCCGTCGCCGATGATAGCTTCCTTAGCATTACCTGTGCCTGCAAGGCCTCTGCCGATAAAAGCAGAAATAAGACCGATGAAAGCAGCTGCGGTCATAACATCCATCCACTTTGAATTCTTTGAAGCAACATCTGAAACGCCCTTCTGAATTTTCTTGAGGATGATGGGGATGAGAATAAGAGGAAGAATACTGCCGAGAGTCATAACCCAAGAAATTGCAGCAAAAATTTCGGGGTCTGTAATAGCCTGAGAAATACCGCCTGTCATACCTGCAGCCTCAAGAGCAGCAATAGCGGCAGTGGTCTCATACTGGATTGCGCCGATAACGGTAAGTCTGATCCAGGGGAGAACATAACCCAGAGCAACTGAAAGAGTGATTACAGTTATAGCGATACCGATTGCAGGAGCAAATGAGAAGATAGCGCTTGATGTAACTGCATTTTTGAGCTTGTCCGTTGTAATGCCGAGCTCTTTACCGCGTGTCCACGCCTTTTTCATAAAGAAAAGAGACTGTGCACAAACAAAAACGATAACAGCAAGAATTACAAGGTACATAAAGCCGTCTGATTTAAAATCTGAAAACATACTTTAACCTCCGCTTTCAAAATAGTTCTTGTTTATCATAACATTTAAGCCGTAAATAGTCAACAAATAACGGCAAAATTCTCCCATAAATATGTAGTATTACCGGACTGCTTTTATACATATAAATTATATGGTGATGATAATGAACGAAAACACAAAAAACAAAGCAGACAGCAAAAATAAAAAACAAGACAGGTACACTGCCGTTTTGCTTGCAGGTATAGCTTCACTTATAATTATGCTACTTACCTTCAACCTTTTTGTTAAAGGTAATGACAGCGATTACAGTAAGCTTCAGACACTTCTCAGGCAGGAGCTTTTTACGGTCAGTGACATAGTTGAGACAGTTAAAAATTATTTCACCTCCGACAGCACTTGGGCGGTTTCGGGCAGTAATGTCACAGTTGTCAGCGAGCCTTATTCAGCTGAAGGGACAACGGAAAAAACTCAAGAGACAACCGAAGTTATGGGCGGCGAGGATATGAATTTTTACGATGCTGTCAATAATACAAGCTTTTCTCCCATAAAAATAACATCGCCTGCTGTTTCGCCGATACAAGACGGCAGATATACCTCATACTTCGGCTATCGAAATCACCCCATAACAGGGGAGTTTTCTTTTCATACGGGCATTGATATTGCCGCTCCGTCGGGGACTAAAATAAGAGCTGTATATAACGGCAGAGTACTAAGAAAAGGTGAGGATGACAGAGCGGGAAAATATATTTTTTTAGAGCACGATGACGGCTTTGTAACCTTTTACTGCCATTGCAGTGAGATATTGGCCGAGGTCGGCGCTGTAATCCGTCAGGGGGAAACAATAGCTAAGGTAGGCTCGACGGGTATGTCAACAGGACCACACCTGCATTTTGAAGTGAGAAAAAACAACATCAGATACAACCCTTTATATATTCTGAAAAATGACTCTGATTGTTAATGAAACCAAATATAATATAGACTTTACTTTCGCGCTGACTGTTACGCTTATGCTTATATTGTGCAGTGAAGAAACTGTTATAATATCGCTGTTTTCTTCTATGCTTCACGAGCTCGGTCACCTGATGCTTATGTTTCTTTTCCGTCAGAAGGTCATCTCGGTTACATTCGGTTGCTTCGGAGTACGCATAGAAAGACAGCTCAATCACAGCCTCAGCTATAAAAAAGAGGCACTCATTGCCCTTGGCGGTATAATGGTAAATTTTGTTATTGCGGGTATTTCTGCTCTTTGTTACTGCGTATATGCAAGTGACTTCGCTCTTAAACTTGCGGCAGTGAATATATTTATTGCACTTTTTAATATGATACCCGTTGATACTCTTGACATAGGCAGAGTTTTAAGATACACTTTATTATGCTATACAGATGAGGGAAAATGTCAGCGCACGGTTAATATTGTGTCGCTTGTTTTCGTAAATCTTCTGGTGGCAGGCTGTATTGTTTACTGCCTGTTCTTAGGCTTCAATATAAGCCTTATAGCAGTTACGGTCTATTTATATGTAATTACACTCTTTAAGAAATGGAGTTAGAATATGATAAGCAAAGAAGTTCAAAAAATCTTACCGCTTGTTCAGAAACCCGGCAGATATACCGGCGGTGAGCTCAACAGCGTTGTAAAAGATAAAAGCAAGGTTGACCTGAGATATGCTTTCTGTTTCCCCGACAGCTATGAAATAGGTATGTCACATCTCGGTATAAAGATTCTCTATTCCGTTGCCAACTCAAGAGATGATATCTGGTGCGAAAGAGTATTTGCGCCCTGGCACGATATGGAAGAGGAAATGAGAAAGAATAATGTTCCTCTTTTTGCCCTTGAAAGCGGTGACCCCCTTACAGAATTTGATATGATAGGCTTCACTCTTCAGTACGAGCTTTCATATACCAATGTGCTCAATATGCTCGACCTTGCAGGCATACCCATAAAGAGCAAGGACAGAGACTCTCTCACTCCCATTATTGTCGGCGGCGGTCCCTGTGCCTGCAATCCTGAGCCTATGGCTGATTTCTTTGATTTGTTTATGCTCGGTGACGGTGAAGAGGTAACTAACGAGGTTATGGACCTGCTTATCAAGTGCAAGAAAGAGGGAGCAACAAAGGCTGAATTTTTAAAGCAGGCAGCGCTTATTGGCGGTGTTTATGTACCCTCACTTTATGATATAGCTTACAACGATGACGGCACCATCAAGGCTGTTACCGCAAAAGAAACCGCTCCCGAAAAGGTTACCAAGAGGATTATCAGTGACCTTGATAAGGTTCATTATCCCGATAAGTTTATTGTACCTTTCGTTGAGGTAGTACACGACAGAGTTGTTCACGAAATACTCCGTGGCTGTATCAGAGGCTGCCGCTTCTGTCAGGCAGGCTTTATCTACAGACCTATCAGAGAAAAGAGTGCTGATACTATCAACGAGCAGTGCAAGCGTCTTTGCGAAACCACAGGCTATGATGAAATCTCCCTTTCATCTCTCAGCACAAGCGACTACACCCACCTGGAAGAGCTTATGGAAAAGCTTCTTTCCTGGACTGAGGATTATAAGGTAAATATCGCTCTGCCCTCACTTCGTGTAGACAATTTCTCGGAAAAACTTATGGGATACCTTAAAAAGGTAAGAAGAAGCGGTCTGACCTTTGCTCCCGAAGCAGGTACTCAGCGACTTCGTGATGCTATAAACAAGAATGTAACCGAAGAAGAAATGCTTTCTACAGCAAGACAAGCCTTCTCAGGCGGATGGTCAGCAGTTAAGCTTTATTTTATGTTAGGTCTTCCCACCGAAACATACGACGATGTAGCAGGTATTGCAGAGCTTGCTCAGAAGGTGGTAGGGGAGTTTTATACCAACCCCGACAGACCTAAGGGTAAAGGCTGCCAGGTAAGCATAAGCGTATCTTCATTTGTACCCAAGCCCTTCACTCCTTTCCAGTGGGAGCCTCAGGATACAATTGACGAGCTTATCAACAAGCAGAATCATCTTCTTTCATCTGTCAAGACAAGAAAGATTTCCGTCAGCTATCATAAGGTAAATATCAGCTTCCTTGAGGGTGTGTTTGCAAGGGGCGACAGAAAACTCTGCGATGTTGTTGAATATGCATGGAAGCACGGCTGTAAGTTTGACTCCTGGGATGACAGCTTCTTGTTTGATGTATGGATGGAAGCTTTCGAAAAGCTCGGAGTTGACCCCTTATTCTATACAAGCAGAAAACGCGAGTACAGCGAAATTTTGCCTTGGGATCACCTTGATTACGGTATCAGAAAGCAGTTCCTTATAGACGAAAACGAAAAGTCAAAAGAAGCAGCCACCACACCTCACTGCAGAATCAAGTGTGCAGGCTGCGGTACAAATAAGCTTAACGGAGGTAAATGCGATGCGCTGTGTCAGAATATGGTTTAAGAAAATGGGCATGAGCCGTTATGTCTCACATCTTGATCTGATGAGAGCAATGACCCGTGCTATCAGACGAGCTAATTTACCTTTGTGGTATACTGAGGGCTTTAACCCTCATCCCTATATGACATTTGCACTTCCTCTTTCACTTGGTATGGAAAGTCTTTGCGAGAGTATGGATGTGAGAATAGTGGGCGAGAGCACCAACGAAGAATTATTTGATATGCTCAAGGGCTCAATGCCTCCTGGTATTGATATCATCAGTGTTGACGAGCCTGTCTATGACCCCAAGCATATTACTTTCGGTGAGTTCGATATTCTTTTCGATACCGAAAAAGATGCAGTTGCTCTCAAAGCAGACATAGAAGAGATGCTTCCAAAAGACGAACTCATCGTTCAGAAGCTCGGCAAAAAAGGCAGACACAAGGTCCTCAAGGACATCAACCTTATGGAGTTTATCAAAGAGTATAAGGTGTCCACAATGGGCGAGAGGGTGAAGATTTCCCTCACATTGCCTGCAGGCAGTGTCACCAATGTCAACCCCTCACTTCTGGCAGACGAAATCCAGAAAAACCACGATGACACAAGCTACACCATCATCAGAAAAAAGCTAATGGTGGAAGACGGCACAACATTCAGATAAAAACTAAAAATATTTTAAAAAAAGACTTGATTTTTATA
>JAGBSR010000216.1 GCA_017631745.1 Clostridia bacterium
ACATAAGAGCCTGAGTTTTCGTCCTTTGCAATAGCCTCGTTATAACCGAAATCTGCAAAAATCGAAGCAAAAACATTTACTTTATTTCTTGATACATCGTGATTTCCGGGTACAACATAAATCTGCTTACCTGTGTTCTTTTCAAACTCAGTCAACTTTTCCGCAAGAGCGTTCATTTCTTTTTCTGTACCTGTATCTGCAAGGTCACCGGGCATAAGAATAACCTGACTGCTGTCGACAGCAGCTTTTTCAAGAAAAGACCAGATTACGGCTTTTGATTCGCTGTAAAGCTTGCCGTCACCTGCAACATGGGAATATTCTTCGCTGAGACTGTTTCTTACAGGCACCTTTTCAGATAATGAATCCTGGTCGAAATGTATATCTGATGCAATGTTTATTACAAGAGGTTCTTCGCTTGCGGATGCTGCCACAGCAAAGATACTCGCAAGCATACACAGACACAGGATAAGGGATAATGTTTTTTTCATACAGTTTCTCTCCTTTAGCAACATAATAACATTATTTTATGCCTACAAGCATATTTTGTCAAGGGAAAGCAATTGTGTTATATTTATTAAGAATTATAAAGCATTACTTATAATTCCTAATCAGACTTGACAGAGGTCTTATCTATTTGTATAATCTAATAAATTGCTCAATTGGCAATTTAACTCAGGGAGTTATCTCCCGCTTAACCGGCTCAACAGCAGGGTATATTCTCACCGCCTTGTTGTTACCCTCAATCTTCGGGTTGAGGGGTTTTTGTTTTTTTGTGACTAAAAGATTTTTCTGTTAAAATTGCATTCAAAATCATCAAAAACAGTTAAAAGCCTTGACACAATAACCAAAAAATGTTATTATACTCTGTAGATTGCGACAATTTCGCAACAAAAATTACATAACAGAAAGGAAATCTCCCTATGAAAAAGTTTTTAGCAGTTCTCCTTGCAGTAATCTGCATATTCTCAATGGCTACAGTTGCTTTCGCAGGTGACCTCACAAACAAGTGTGACGTTTGCGGTTTCACATCAAACGACATCGCTGAATTCACAGCTCACAAAAATGCTAAAGCATGCGGCATCTGCCCCTATTGCAACGTAACAGCTTACAAAGATGCAGCTGAACTCGAAGCTCACAAGCCCGTTTGCGAATACGCTAACATCGTTTGCGACTACTGTGGTAAGGCTCAGGCTTCAGAAGCTATCTTCGCAGCTCACGAACCCGATTGCAAGGCTAAGTACTTCAACATCCCCCTTGCAAAGATCATCGCTACAGTAAAGGATCTCATCTCAAAGATCGACTTCGGCGCTATCTTCGGCACAATCAAGGATAAGGTTGTTCCCGCTATCACAGATCTCGTTGGTAAGATCGACTTCAGCGCTATCAAGCTTCCCGCATAAGTTCAGACTTAAAAAATTTGAAGCAGTTCCTTTGAACTGCTTCTTTTTTTGTGCTGTTTATTTTTTAATCAGTAGTGCCACGCACTCACAATGGGTTGTACGCGGAAACATATCAACGGCAGTGTACTCCTTCACCGCGTACCCAAGCTCGGCAAAAATCTTGCAATCTCTTGCCAAGGTAGCACTGTCGCATGAAACATAAACCACTCTGTCGGGATTCATATCTGCAACAGTCTTAAGCACATCGGCGCTGCAGCCCTTTCTCGGAGGGTCAAGGACTACAACATTGGGTCTGATGCCCTCGCAGTAAAGAGTCTTAGCTGCGCCTGACGCATCATCACAGATAAATCTTGCATTGGTGATGCCGTTAATTTCGGCATTTTCCTTGGCATTTTCAATAGCCTGGGGAATCACCTCAACACCGATAATCTGCTTTGCCTTTTTTGCCATAGTCAGACCGATAGTACCCGCACCGCAGTAAAGATCGAGAAGAGTTTCGTTATCCTTGAGGTCGGCATACTCTCTTGCTTTGCCATAGAGAATTTCAGTGCCCTCAGGGTTGACCTGATAGAATGAAAGCGGAGAAATTCTGAATTTCAGAGAGCAGAGCTCGTCTTCAATATAATCCTTACCCCAAATGGTAATACACTTGTCACCGAGAACTACATTGGTGTCTTTTTTATTTATGTTGAGCACTATTGAGCTGATGCTTTCGCCACAACCTGTGAGAGCCTCAATTAGTCTTTCTTTTTTAGGTGCGCTGTCACCGTTGATAACGAGGCACACCATAATTTCCCCCGTTACCCTGCCGCGTCTTAAATATATGTGTCTTATAAGGCCCTTGTGCGTGCTTTCATCGTATATAGTCACAGGGTTTTCCGCTATATATTTTTTTACGGCAGAAACTACATTTTTAAACTGAGGCATCTGCAAAAGGCAATCCTCGCTTGCAACGACTCTGTGGCTTCGCTTGGAATAAAAGCCCACTGTGATATTGCCTTCTTTGCTTAGGGCTACAGGTATCTGCGCCTTATTTCTGTATCTCTCAGGCTTTTCGATGTGAAGTATCTCTTTTGCAGGAAAGTCAACTGAGCCGATACGCATCATAACATCGCTGACCGCCTGCTGTTTTTCTCTGAGCTCAGCCTCATAAGATATATGTCTGAAGGCACAACCACCGCACTGAGAAGCAACCTCACAATCACAGACAATTCTGTCCTTTGATGCCTTAACAATCTTTGCAACCTTACCCACGGCATAGTTTTTCTTAACCTTGATAATGTGGGCGATTATCTCATCGCCCACTGCAGTACCGTCAACAAAAACCGCCATTTCCTTATATTTGCCGATACCGCTGCCGAGATTGGTCAGAGCATCTATCTTAAGTCTGATTTCATCGTTTTTATTTAGTAGCATTTTTCTCACCTTTGTTTTATCTTAAAAAAGCCTCGGTTTTTTATCGCTTCTGTCAAGCTCAATACGAATTGTAAGACCGCTGTTCACTGAGTTTTCAGCATAAATTTTGCCCATATGACTCTCGACAATTTCACGGCAGATTGCAAGACCGAGACCTGCAACCTTTCTGCCCTTGTCGGATGTATAAAGAGGTTCAAAGATCATATCGAGTTTTTCCTCCTCAACGCCCTCACCGTTGTCGCTGATACTTATATAGATCTTGTTTTTATCGCAGGCAACTTCAAAGTCAATGATTTTTTTCTCATTTACAAAGTGTTTCAGAGAGTTGCTGAAAATGTTACCGAAAACCCTCTTGAACTTGATTTTATCAATCATCACCGTTGCTTCTTCTGCATAGTTTGCCGTTCTTAAATCAACACCTGCGAGAGCGAGCTCCTCCTGATATTCACGCTCGACAAAGCTTATAATCTCTTTAGCCGTAACAGCCTCAGTTTTCATCTGCTCGGGCACATTGAAGCCCAGATACTCATCAAACTCATTTACTAGTCTTTGTATCTCCACACTCTTGCCGTATACTGTATCAAGATATATCTTTCGTCTTTCTTCGCTGATGCCCTCTTTGTTTAGTCTTTCCGCATAACCCATAATAGATGTAAGCGGAGTTTTTATATCGTGAGATATTGAGGCTATAATACGCCGCTGATTCTGCTGCTGTCTTTCGAGATTCTGAGTAAGAGACTCAAATCTGTCGTAAATTCTGCCTGCATATCCCTTAAGAACGATCTTTTTGAGCTTACCTGTTTTCTCGTACTCTTCAATAGCCTTATAAAGTCCGCCGTAATACCTTACAACAGCGTTATAGATAATGATTACAAGCACACCGAGAGCCGATATGCTTATAAGGAACTCCATAAAGATAAACTCAACCATTTTTCTTACATCGCCAACATAGTCTCTCAGCAGATAAACAGACGACTTGATAAGATAAGCCTCTCCGCCGAATTCAAATGGAGTCTGTACCTTTACATCAAGGGCAGTCCAGGTTCTGCCGATTGATTTTGTAACAACCTTATTACTGCTGTTTTCAATTACAATTACAATATCCTCATACTGCTCAACTATCTCAGACCACTCAGATACGGAGTCTTTACTGATTAGCTTGCGGATAATTTCATTGTTATAGTCCTGTAATATTTCTCTGTCGTTATATGCCGCGTTAGCAACGGTCATTGTTACATAAGAGTTGTAGGAATAGGCAAAGGCTATAATTACACCCAGGAAAATCAGTGTAACCAGAATATTTGCTTTTCTGTTGTGACTCAAGGGATATAACCTGCCTTTCACCTAAAATCGGAATAATAATCTTATTTGTATACCTTTACAAATTTGTAGCCTACACCCCAAACGGTTTTGATGTATTCGTTTGAGGGGTCTATTTTATCTCTGATACCCTTTATATTTACGGCAACAGTACCAATGTCGCCAAACTCAGTATCCCAGACGTGGGCAAAAATCTGCTCCCTTGTGAGCACCATACCCGCGTTTTCCATAAGATATTGAAGAAGCTGAAACTCTCTTGTAGAGAAAGGAATAACAGCGCCGTTTTTTCTTACCTCATAAGAAGCCTTGTTTATTTCAATATCTCCCACTCTGATAATATCCTTAAAGGGGTTGGGAGCATTTCTCTGTTCGCGTCTGAGATGAGCCTTCACTCTTGCAACAAACTCCTCAACCACAAAGGGCTTGGAAATATAGTCGTCGCCTATTTCGAGGCCAAGCACAGCATCTATTGTCTTACTCTTGGCAGAGACAAATATAATAGGGCAATCGACCTTCTCTCTCACCGTCTTACAAAGATCTATGCCGGACATACCAGGCATCATAATATCAAGGGTAATAAGAGATATGTCTGCGCTGTTTTCAAGTATATAAGCCATTGCGCTTTCACCGTCGCAGGCAACATCAGTCTCAAAGCCTTCGTCTTCAAGAGCGTCTGAAATAAGTCTTGCAATAGCAATATCATCGTCAACGATTAAAATTTTACTCATAAGTTTCACCTGTCCTTTTGTTACCACGTAAAATTATACACCTTAATAATAATACAAAAATAAAAAAAAATAAAGAGTAACTTATATTTTTTTAATTATTTTAATATGTTTTGCCCCTCTTCGGCAGAGTACGCGGGAAAACTTAAGATAATCTTAAGAATTTAAACCGCCTCAAAAGCGATATTTTGTGATATACTTATCATATACCTAAAAAATCAGAGGTGAAAAATATGAGGATATTCCTCGTGGACGACGAAAAAGAAATAGCTGACCTTATTGAGCTTTATCTTAAAAATGCCGGCTTTGATGTTATAAAATGCAGCGACGGTAAAACCGCCCTTGAAAAAATAAGAACAGAAATCTTCGATCTTGCGATTTTAGATGTGATGCTCCCTGATGTCGACGGCTTTACTCTCTGCAGCGAAATCCGCAAGAAATATAATTTCCCCGTCATTATGCTCACGGCAAGAACATCTGACGAGGATAAAATATCGGGTCTAACCCTCGGTGCTGACGACTATGTGACCAAGCCCTTCAACCCTCTCGAGCTGCTTGCAAGAGTCAAGGCTCAGATAAGGCGTTTTTATCAATACAACACTACCGACACCGCCGAGGATATTATTGAAATATCGGGTCTCCTGGTCAACACAAGCACCCACACCTGCTCTCTTTACGGTGAAGATCTTGACCTTACTCCCATAGAATTCGGCATAATCAGTCTGCTGTGCAAAAATGCAGGCAAGGTTGTTTCTACCCAAGAGCTTTTTGAGACTGTATGGGAGGAGAAGTATCTTGACAGTAGCAACACTGTTATGGTACATATAAGAAGAATAAGAGAAAAAATGCACGAGAAACCTAAAAATCCCAAGTTTATAAAAACCGTGTGGGGAGTTGGATATAAAATTGAAAAAGACCACTGAAATGAAAAGAAAGCAAAAAAAGAAAAGGCAGACAAAAAATATCGCTCTGAGAATAACAGGCGACTTTCTTAAATATAACGGCATATGCTTTCTGGTGCTGGTTGTGGCGTATGTTATATGCTATCTGTTTCTGCTTCAATGGCCCGACCTTTATACTGATGTGATAAAAGGTCTGCTGATTGATATTTTCGGCAAGGCCGGCGAAGCATTTATCTTTTCAAGAAGCTATCTGATGATAATACCGGCTTTTTTATGCGTTTTTGTTTTTAACTGCTTTCTTTACAGCTTCATCACTTTGTCGCTGTTTAACAAGACCTATCAGAGCCTCGATGCTCTTAATAAGGAAGACGCTGAGTTTATGTCTTTTCCCAAAAGCTACAGCGATGTTGAAATCAAGCTCAGAGATATGCGCCTTGATATCATCGGCAACAAACAGGCAGCCG
>JAGBSR010000217.1 GCA_017631745.1 Clostridia bacterium
ATATAAACTCGAGCAGTTTTTAAACGGTGACCTTGACGAAGTTATCGACGCACTCATCACCTACGACACTGCTCAGAAATTAAAAAGCGAAAGCTAAGTGATTAATATGAAAACCCTTCATTTTGAAATACACTCACCCGAAAACGACGACATATCAAAGGTTGCTTCCATTTTAAAAGACGGCGGTATTGCGGCAATTCCCACAGAAACGGTTTACGGTCTTGCAGGCAACGCCCTTAAAGGTGAATGTGTAAAGAAAATATACCGTGCTAAGGGCAGGCCCTCGGATAATCCTCTTATAGTGCATATCAGCGATATTTCTCAGTGGGCACCGCTTGTAAAATCTATCCCCGAAAGCGCACTTGCTCTTGCTGAAAAATTCTGGCCGGGTCCCCTCACAATCATTCTGCCTAAAAGTGATATTATCCCGACAGAAATCAGCGGCGGACTTGGCACCGTTGCCGTGAGAATGCCCTCAGACGAAATTGCGAAGGCTATTATAAGTGCCTGCGGTTTTCCCCTTGCAGCTCCCTCGGCAAACACCTCCGGCAAGCCCAGTCCTACCTGTGCTTCTCATGTAACTGAAGACCTTGACGGCAAAATTGACGCCATAGTCGATTCAGGCGAATGCAGTGTAGGTATCGAGTCTACGGTCATAACTCTTGCAACAGATATTCCCCGACTTCTCCGTCCCGGCGGAATTACCCCGGAAATGCTGACAGAGGTTTTAGGCGAAATCGAAATTGACGATGCTGTTTACAACAAGCTCCACGAAGGCGCAGAGGCGGCTTCACCGGGTATGAAATACAAGCACTACTCCCCCGATGCTAAGGTACTCATTGTCAAGGGCAGTTTTGATAACTATAAAAAATATATCGAGGACTCTGCCGAAGAGGGCGATGTTGCTCTTTGCTTTGAAGAAGAAGTAAAACAGCTGAGCATTAAATGCATTACCTACGGCAGAAAAGACGACCCCTCATCTCAGGCAAAGAATATCTTCGACGCCCTGAGAAAGGTTGACGAGGAAAAAGCAAAAACCGTTTATGCCCGTTTCCCCGAAAACGAGGGAATCGGTCTGGCAGTATTTAACAGGCTCGTAAGAGCTGCAGCTTTTAACATCATTGAAGTCTGAGGTGATAAAATGCTTATAATAGGTCTCACCGGCAAAACAGGCGCAGGCAAAAGCACTGTCGCTCTCACGCTCAAGGAAAAAGGCTGTTACATCATCGACGGCGATGTTATCGCAAGACAGATAACCGAAAAGGGCTCTCCTATTCTGCCTGAGCTTCAGAAAGCTTTTGGTGAAGATATATTAGATGAAAACGGTTGCCTTATAAGAAAGACACTTGCCCAGAGAGCATTTTCATCAAAAGAAAACACCGAACTTTTAAACAGCATCACCCACCCCGAAATCAAAAGAAGATGCGAAAATGAAATCGCCTTTGCCGAAAAAAGCGGATATAAAACAGCCGTAATAGATGCGGCGGCAATTTTAGAGGGTGACTGCAAAGACCTTTGCGAAAAAATCGTTGTTGTTCACGCCGATAAAGATACCCGTCTACAGAGAATTCTCCGACGCGACGGCATCACATACGAGCAGGCTATGACAAGAATAAACGCTCAGAAAAACGACGATTATTATTTAAGCAGAGCTGATATAATAATCCGCAATTATCCGCCTTATAATATAGAAGAAGAAATTCTCAAACTCGAGGAGCTGATAGGTTGAAATTAAAAAAGTTTATCGCCCTGCTTCTCGCTTCGGCGGTGCTCTTATCAGTTATATACTTCGGCACCTTGTCACTGCTTAAGACATTATATCCTCTTAAATATGAGGATTATGTCGAAGTATATTCCAAAGAAAACAATCTTTCCCCCGCTTTTGTTTATGCGGTTATCAAGTGTGAAAGCGATTTTGACAATGAAGCAGTTTCATCTGTGGGCGCAACAGGTCTTATGCAGATTATGCCCGACACCTTTGATTGGATAAATATGAAGCTCGACGATGATATCCCATACTCTATGGCAACAGACCCCGAAACCAATATAAAATACGGCTGCTATCTATACGGTTATCTGCTGACCAGATACGGCAGGGTACAAGAGGCGCTGACCGCCTATCACGCCGGAAACGGCAATGTTGACAAGTGGCTCAGAGATGAAGCTTATTCATCCGACGGAAAGACACTGCACACTATTCCGTTTCCCACAACAAATAAGTATGTTAAAAAGGTTATTATGACCGAAAACATATATGAAAAACTCTATTTCAGAAAGGAACAATAAATTATGTCACAGGAAAAATCACAGGCAGAGCTCCTTAAAGAAGAACTTTTTTTTGAAAAAAAGCACTTCTCAAATCAGATGAGCGAAGAAGAGCTCGCTAAGGCAGATGCATTCTGCGAAGGCTATAAAGACTTCCTCGCTAAAGGTAAAACCGAAAGAGAATGCGTAGACTATATGATTGAGGCTGCAGAAGCTAAGGGCTTCACAGCTTTTGACAACAAAAAGACATATAAAGCAGGCGATAAGGTTTATCTCAACAACAGAGGCAAGAGCATCATTCTTGCTGTTATGGGTACAAAGGGCGTTTCAGAGGGCGCAAAGATTGTTGCAGCTCATATCGACTCACCCCGTCTCGACCTTAAACCTACTCCTCTTTATGAAGCAGAAGAGCTCGCTTACTTCAAGACCCACTACTACGGCGGCATCAAGAAGTATCAGTGGGTAGCAATGCCTCTTGCACTCCATGGTGTTATCATTGACAAAGACGGCAACAGCATCAAAATCAACATCGGTGAGGACCCTGCCGATCCCAAATTCGTTATCACTGATCTTCTCCCCCATCTCGACAAGGAACAGGCTAAGAGACCTCTTCTTGAGGGCATCAAGGGCGAAGAGCTCAACATCCTCATCGGCTCAAGACCCTTCAAGGCTGATGCAGGCAGCAATCTCGTAAAGCTCAACATTCTCAAGATTCTCAACGAAAAATACGGCATCACAGAAAAAGACTTCATTTCAGCAGAGCTTGAAGCTGTACCTGCTCTTCCCGTATCAGATATCGGCTTTGACAGAAGCCTTATCGGTGCTTACGGTCACGACGACAGAGTTTGCTCATACCCTGCGGCTATTGCGGCTTTCGATATCGGCACACCCGAGCACACTTCAATCGCAGTTCTCGCTGACAAAGAAGAAATCGGCTCAGACGG
>JAGBSR010000218.1 GCA_017631745.1 Clostridia bacterium
CAGGAGATAGACATCACAGGCGTAACTCTTCCCATTACAAAGCACAACTACTTTGTTAACGATATAAACGACCTTGCCGATACTCTCAGAGAGGCTTTCCGCATCGCTAAAAGCGGCAGACCCGGTCCTGTGCTTGTGGATATTCCCAAGGATGTGCAGATTGCTTCGACGGAGTATGAAAAGGCTGATGTTGTTGAAGCTTTCCCAGACAAAAAGGCTAAAGACAAATACATAGAAAAAGCAGTAGAGCTTATCAATGAAAGTCAGCGCCCTTATATTTATATCGGCGGCGGCGTACTCGGCAGAGATATTGCCAAGGAGGTTACAGCATTTGCCGAAAAAATCGGCGGTTATATCGGCTCAACCTTTATGGGGCTTTCATCATTGCCGACTGATTGCGAAAGATTTCTCGGTATGCAGGGTATGCACGGACATTATGCTTCATCAATGGCAAACAAAGAGGCCGACCTTGTTATCGGTATCGGCGTGCGATTCAGCGACAGAGCAACGGGCAACACTGCAAAATATGTCAAAAATACTCAGTTTATTCAGCTTGATGTTGATATTTCAGAGCTGGGCAAAAATATCGGAATAGATGTCGGCGTACACGGTGACCTTAAGGATTCACTTGAAAGAATTTGTGCTCTTGCAGAAAAGAACGACAGACCCGAGTGGAAAGAAAAAGTTGAAAATCTTATAGCTGAAGAAAATGCAATAGCTGCAATGGCTGAAAGGAAAGCTACAGCAAGTATCACACCTAAGCAGGTTATGGATATCATCAATGAGATAAAGCTCGACAGCACTGTTGTAGCGACAGACGTTGGTCAGCATCAGATGTGGGCTGCACAGTATCTTAAGTTTAAAAATAACCGTACCTTTGCTTCAAGCGGCGGTTTGGGTACTATGGGCTACGGTATGGGTGCTGCAATCGGTGCCGCATACGGCAGCAGACAAAGAGCGGTTCTTATTACAGGTGACGGTTCATTCGGTATGAATCTTAATGAGCTTGCAACTGCGGTTACATATAATGTACCTCTTACAATCGTACTGCTTAACAACGGCGTGCTCGGTATGGTTAGACAGTGGCAGACACTTTTCTTCGGTGAAAGATACTCAAATACAGTTCTCGGCAGAAAGACAGACTTTGCAAAGCTTGCAGATGCCTTTGGTGCAAAGAGCCTTAAGGCTAACACTCCCGAAAGCTTCAGAGCTGCTTTCAGCGAGGCTTCCGAGGGTGATGGCGTATATCTTATAGAAGTAACTATTGATAAAGATGAGTTCGTTCTTCCGATGCTTCCTCCCGGAGGCTCAATAGACGATATTATCGTATCAAAAGAAAGGGGCGAATGATATGAGTAAGTTTGTAATAGCTGTTCTTGTTGACAATAAGCCCGGTGTACTTATGAGAGTAACGAGTATGTTCACAAGAAGAGGCTTCAATATTGACGCGCTTACCGTTAGTGCTATTGAAGACCCCGACTATTCACGAATTACAATTACAATTTCAGGCGACGAGAACACAAAAAATCAGTTCGTAAGTCAGATGAAAAAGCTCTATAATGTCAAGAAGGTTCAGGTTCTTGATGATGAGGTAACGGTAAAAAGAGAGCTTATGCTTATCAAGGTGAAAACTTCACCTGAAACAAGAGCGGAGATTATGGCTGCGGCTGAAATATACAGAGCCAAAATTATCGACTATCAGGCAGAGGTAATGAGTGTTGAGCTTACGGGCGAACCCCTCAAGCTTGATGCTTTCATCAAAATTATGATGCCTCTCGGTATTCTCGAGATGTGCCGTACAGGTATCGTTGCCATCGAAAGAGGCACAAACACAATGTTAAATCAGGAATAATTTAAATTCAAATAAAAGGAGATATTATCATGCAGAATATTTACTATCAGCAGGACTGTAATCTTGCTAAATTAAACGGAAAAACAGTTGCTATCATCGGTTACGGCTCACAGGGTCATGCACACGCACTCAATCTTAAGGATTCAGGTGTAGATGTTATCGTTGGTCTTTACGAAGGCTCAAAGAGCTGGGCAAAGGCTGAAGCTCAGGGTCTTAAGGTTATGACAGCTGCTGAAGCTGCTAAGAACGCTGATATGATTATGATTCTTATCAACGACGAAAAGCAGGCTAAGCTTTACAAAGAAAGCATTGAGCCCAATCTTACAGAGGGCAAGACTCTCGCATTTGCACACGGCTTCAACATCCACTTCGGTTGCATTAAGCCTCCCAAAAATGTAAACGTTGTAATGATCGCTCCCAAGGGCCCCGGTCACACAGTAAGAAGCGAATATCAGGTTGGTAAGGGTGTACCCTGTCTTGTGGCTATCGAGCAGGATGCTACAGGCGATGCTCTTGAAATTGCTCTTGCATATGCTCTCGGTATCGGTGGCGCTCGTGCAGGTGTTCTTGAAACAACATTCAGAACAGAAACAGAAACAGACCTCTTCGGTGAGCAGGCTGTTCTTTGCGGTGGTGTTTGCGCACTTATGCAGGCTGGTTTCGAAACACTTACAGAAGCAGGCTACGACCCCAGAAATGCTTACTTTGAATGCATCCACGAGATGAAGCTCATCGTTGACCTTATCTATCAGAGCGGTTTCGAAGGTATGAGATATTCAATCTCAAATACTGCTGAATACGGTGACTACATTACAGGTCCCAAAATCATCACAGATGAAACTAAGAAGGCTATGAAGAAGGTTCTTAAGGATATCCAGGACGGTACATTTGCAAAAGACTTCCTTCTTGATATGTCAGATGCAGGCTCACAGGTACACTTCGGTGCTATGAGAAAGATTGCTGCTGAACATCCTTCAGAGGTTGTAGGTAAGGAAATCAGAAAGCTTTATTCATGGAGTGATGAAGACAAGCTCATCAATAACTAAGTTTAATTTAAAGACCGGGTTTTATAATCCGGTCTTATAAACTTATGAAAGGAAAATAAATATGATCAAAGATACAATAGTAGACGGCTTTCACAATGCCCCTCACCGCAGTCTCTATCACGCTTGCGGTCTTACAAAAGAAGAGCAGGCAAGACCTCTTATCGGTATTGTAAGCTCATTTAACGAAATCGTACCCGGCCACGTAAACCTTGATAAAATCACTCAGGCTGTAAAGCTCGGTGTTGCAATGGCAGGCGGTACTCCCATCGTTTTCCCTGCAATCACTGTTTGTGACGGTATTGCTATGGGTCACGTAGGTATGAAATATTCACTCGTAACAAGAGACCTTATTGCTGACTCAACCGAAGCTATGGTTATGGCTCACGGCTTTGACGGTCTTGTTATGATTCCCAACTGCGACAAAAACGTACCCGGTCTTCTTATGGCTGCCGCTAGACTTAATATCCCCACGATTTTCGTATCGGGCGGTCCTATGCTTGCAGGCCGAGTAAACGGTAAGAAGACAAGCCTTTCAAGTATGTTTGAGGCTGTAGGTGCTTATAAGGCAGGCAAAATTGACGAGAAACAGCTTCAGATTTGTGAAGAGGACACTTGTCCCACTTGTGGTTCCTGCTCGGGTATGTATACTGCAAACTCAATGAACTGCCTTACAGAGGTGCTCGGCATGGGCCTTCAGGGCAACGGTACCATTCCGGCAGTCTACTCAAAGAGAATAGAGCTTGCTAAGCACGCAGGTATGCAGATTATGGACCTTGTTGAAAAGAACATCCGTCCCCGCAATATTATGACAAAGGCTGCACTTAAAAACGCAGTTACAGCTGATATGGCTTTGGGCTGCAGTACCAACAGTATGCTTCACCTTCCTGCTATTGCAAATGAATGCAGCATTGAGTGGAATCTTGAAGATGCCAACGAAATCAGCGAAAAGACACCTAACCTTTGTCACCTTGCACCTGCAGGCCCCACATATATGGAAGACCTCAACGAGGCAGGCGGTGTTTATGCTGTACTCAAGCAGATAGCAGATATCGGTCTTCTTGATACTTCTGTTATGACCTGCACAGGCAAGACCTTAGGCGAGAATATTGCTAATGCTGTCAACAAGGACGAAAGTGTTATAAGACCTGTATCAAATCCCTACTCAGCTACAGGTGGTATCGCTGTGCTTAAGGGTAACCTTGCACCCGACGGCTGTGTGGTTAAGAGAAGTGCAGTTGCTCCCGAAATGCTCCAGCACGAAGGCCCTGCTAAGGTGTTTGACAGTGAGGAAGAGTGCATTGCTGCTATTTACGGCGGTAAGATTGTCAAGGGTGATGTTGTTGTTATCCGTTACGAAGGCCCCGCAGGCGGTCCCGGGATGAGAGAAATGCTTTCACCCACATCTGCTATTGCAGGTATGGGTCTTGATAAAGACGTTGCTCTTATTACAGACGGTCGTTTCTCAGGTGCCACAAGAGGCGCATCCATCGGTCACGTTTCACACGAGGCTGTAAGAG
>JAGBSR010000219.1 GCA_017631745.1 Clostridia bacterium
AGTAAACGAACAAGGTCGGGGCATATTTCTCCCTCTATTATTTCTACACCTTTCCATTGGCAAAGAGTTCGAAATATTTCTCGGATTGCTTCTCTATGTTCTCCATAGAAAACCTTTCTTCTATACTTTGGGGCAAACACTATATGATATTTGCAATTCCATTTGGTATGTGCCAAACTATGTGTGACATTATTTTGTTCTGACATTATAATGTCCTCCTTATATGTTATTTTGCGTAATTTGCAGGTCACGCTTTTACTATAACACATAAGGAGTTTTTCTGTTATCTGCATAGGCAATAGCCTTTTTTGAACCCCGCCACTATGGCGTGGTTTTCATATACAATAAACAACCGCGCGGTTTTGCTATATAAAAAAGCCTACGGAACAAATTCCGTAGGCTTTTGGCTATTCAATTATTTCAGAATCAGAAACCGATGAAGTTTTCGTTTGCATCACAGTTCATGAAACGGGGATAGTCAGGATTTGTGTAAACTGTGGGCTGAGTATCCTGTGTAATAAGCCAGATAGCAAAATCTGTGTGATCGCTGCCGTCCTTACAACCAACGTGACCTGCATTCTTAACAATCCATGTTCTGTCTGCATAGAGACATGTTTTAGCATTTACAACCTTATCAGGTGAAATGTATTCAGCTTCTACGCCTGCCATCTGTTCAGCTGTGAGAGTTTTGCCGAAGTCAGCAACAACTGCACCGCCTGATGTACGGTCTGTTTCGAGAACACCGTCACCGTGAGCTCTGAAGCCTGAGTAGATGGGAAGCTGTCTTGCGTTGTAGTGTGAAACATAACCGAACTTAACATCTGATGCTTCTAATTTAGCCATTGTTTCTTCTGTGCTGAATACGAAATCTCTGATCTTAGCGATTTCAGCGAGAGCTGTTGTATATTCATCTTCTACACCGTCGAAGAAGAAATCAACAGCAGCGTCAAATTCTTCGTCGGGAATAAGAGCCCAGAGACCGTATGCTGTAGCAAGGCATTCGCGAAGGAAGTCAGCGTAAATCTTATCCTTGTATTCTACAAGAGCTTCGTTTACAAAATTAACAATCTTCTTGAGGATACCGAATGCCTTAAGAAGCTTAACAAGAAGGTTTACGAAGAAGTTACCCTTTGTCTTTGCAATAAGGAATTCTGTGATACCGTTATTGTCGATAACAAGATCGCCTGAGAAAGCTGAGCCAACGATGTGACCGCCGTTGTGAGCGCCTGAGAAGAAGAATACTGAATCAAAAATATCTGTGCCGTATTTGTAGATATATGATGTTGTGATCATACCGCCCATGCTGCAAGCTGCAACGTCAAGCTTATCTGCGCCTGTTTCTGCCTTTACATTATCAAGGTAGCTCTTAAGGTCGTCAGCGAGCTTATCGGGACTCATTCTCCAGTCAAATGTATAAAGGTATACATTTTCACCGCCGTATTTATTAGCAAGTGAACGGTAAAGACCAACAGCTGTGTCTGCCCATTCATCACCTGATAAATCATAGTTGTCAGCTGAGAGAGGGAACTTGGGAATATGTACATTGGGGTTAGCGGGGTTGCCTTCTTTGTCAAGCTTTACATTCTTGAAAATATCGCAGCCTAATGATGTGATTGTGTTGATGATAGCGTTTTTGTCTTTCTTAACATAGTTAAGAGCAAAGTTGAGGAAGATATTTGAAATATCAAAAGCCTCAACAGTGATAGCTTTGTTGCCGTTTTCGTCAACAAGACCTGCAAAGTCGATACCTCTTACAACAACGAGGGGATCGCCGTCATACTCAACTGTTGCCTCAGCTTCTGCTGCAAATGCCATAGGCATAGCTGTTGCAATCATAAGGATTACAAGGATAACAGATAAGCTTTTCTTTAAAAGTTTGTTCATTTGAAATTCTCCTTCCGCAATGTTTTAAACATCGCAATTAATTTGTTTTTGTGGTAAACACCGCCATCTGAATGACGCTTGTTTCTACATTTTCCACTTGTTAAATACTAACATAATTTGATTTCTTTGTCAATGTTTTTAAATAAATATGAATATAAATCAAGTAAGCACAGGAAGTTTCTGCTGCCGATAAAAAACAGTCTTATATTTGCTTTGCCGTATTCACTTTTACCTGCTTATGTGTTATAATACCATCATAACTGTTACGGGAGTGAAAATATGAAATTCGACATTAAAAATTTCACAACAAAAATCATCTGCGACAAAGCCCTGTCTGACGCTGAAACCGAAACTGTTTTAAGAGAAAACGAGCTCGATTTATACATAAGTGCCAAAAAAGACAGGCCGAAGTTTGTTGAGCTTCATTGGTCCTTCGAGTCAGAAGAAAATTTGTTTGTACTCGGCGACGCCTGGGAAAGAAGTTACGGTAATCTTGAGTTTAAAAGGCTCTCTGACAATGACCGCTTTATGCCCTGGTACTTTATTGCAACCGATAAAAACAAAAGCTTCTGCTTCGGCGTAAAGACGGGCTGTAACTCCTTCGTGTGCTTCAGATATGACAAAAAGGGCATCACAGCAATTATCGACTGCCGAAACGGCGGTAACGGTGTGCATCTTAACGGCAGAAAGCTTTGCCTTGCTACTTTTGTGCTTGCGGAATATGACGACGCCGACATTTACTCTTGCCTTAAGGACTATTGTAAGAAGCTTTGCGATAAGCCTCTTTTACCCTCATACAGAGTTTACGGCGGTAACAACTGGTACTACGCCTACGGCAAGAGCAACTATAAGCAGATTATATCCGATGCCAAGCTTCAGGTTGAGCTTGCAAAGGGTATCGACAACAAGCCCTTTATGGTTATCGACGACTGCTGGCAACCGAAAAAGTGCTGCGGTCCCTGGGTACCAAACAGGAAATTCAAGGATATGAAAAAGCTTGCCGATGAAATAAAAGACCTCGGTGCAAGACCGGGCATTTGGGTAAGACTTCTTCGCAACAAAGACAGAGCTCTCAAAAAAGATGTACGTGTTCTCAGAAAAGGAAAGAGACAATATCTTGACCCCACACATCCTACCGTTCAGGCTTATGTGAGAGCAGATGTTGAAAGAGTAAAAAATTGGGGCTATGAGCTCATAAAGCACGATTTTTCCACTGCCGATCTTTTCGGCGATTACGGCGGAAGCTTAACAAACGGCTGCACCAATATAGGCGATTGGCATTTTTACGACAAGACCAGAACCAACGCGGAAATAGTACTTGATTTTTACAGACTCATCAAGGATGCAGCAGGCGATATGCTCATTATCGGCTGTAACACCTTCACTCACCTTGCGGCAGGTCTTGTACATCTTCAGAGAACAGGTGACGATACCAGCGGCAAAGAGTGGGAAAGAACAAAGGTTATGGGTGTCAACACTCTTGCTTTCCGTCTTGCCCAGAACGAAACCTTCTATATGTGCGATGCCGACTGTGTAGGCATACTAAAGGATTATATCCCTTGGGAGAAAAACTCTCAGTGGCTTCACCTGCTCTCATACAGCAACACTCCCCTGTTTGTATCCTGTACGGATAAAATCAACCCTCAGCAAAGAGCTGAGCTCAGCACAGCCTATAAGGTTTTTAATGAAAAAGACCACCAATTCACGCCCGTCGATATTTATGAAACCAAAACACCCGAGATATGGGAAATCGACGGCGAGACAGTTAAATATAATTGGTAAGCTACACGGCTACGGAGTAATTCTCTGTGGCCGTATTTTTTGTAAAAATTTGAAATAAAGGCGTGGGATTTGTATATAAAAAGTGTATAATGAGGTGAAAGGACATATGAAAGGAGGTCTGCTTATGAATGAGCGGGAAATTATTGAGCTTATAGTAAAAGGCGATGAACTCGGTCTCAAGGCACTGCAGATAAATTACAGTCCTCTGATACGCTACATAATCTCACCCATTTTAAAAGACGCCCGCGAGCAGGAAGAGTGTCTGTCGGAGGTTATAATGAAAATATGGGATAAAATCCGGCTCTATGACCCCGAAAAAGGCAGTTGGAACGCCTGGGTAACATCAATAGCGAGAAATACCGCTCTGAACCGTTTGCGCAAAGTAAAGACCGATATGAGCTTAGAAGATTTACCGTCAGATGTTCCCTCATCTGAGCCGACCCCTGAGGAAATACTGATAAAAAGAGAAAGGGAACAGCTTTTGAAGCATGCTCTCGGCAAGCTCTCACAAAATGACAGAGCTATATTTTACAGAAAATATTATTATCTGCAATCTACTGCTCAGATAGCGGCAGAGCTCGGCACTACTGAGAGAGCCGTTGAAGGCAAATTATACAGAATAAAAAAGAAGCTCAGAAAACTGTTGGGAGGTGACAACTATGAATAACAACGGATATTTCCCTTTAAACGATGCTGAGTTTGAAGATATGCTTCAATCATCACTACCAAACACCCCCCCTGAAGAAGTCGTGGAAGCCGTTACTCCTTGGAAAAAAGCTATCAGGCGTATTCTGTGGGGACTGGGGCTCAGCACTCTCACACTTAACTTTTTCGGACTGAATCATATTCTCCCCACTATCGGCATTGTGTTATCAATTCTCGGTGTCAGAGCACTGCGAAATGAAACCAAATGGTTTAAGGTATATTACATCACAACCATAGTGCGGGCTATACACCTTCTGATTGTTCTTGTGCTCGGTACCACCGTCAGCTTTAGGACATTAATACCCGATACTGTATATATCATATTGAACTTGTCACTTACATTTCTCAATATTGCATTTTTCTGTGCTGCCCTTTTCTCGGTAGAGAAAAAGTCAGGCATTAACCCCCGTACAGCTCCTATGGCTGCTCTTGTCTTGTGGTATCTTGGTATTTCATTCCTCAGCATAATAAACTTTAACGGATTCATTGTTCCGTGGGTGATGATTATCGGATTTATATGTATTATTGTAAGTCTCAACAAGATTTCAAAAGAAATCGATCAGGTGGGCTATAATATAGAAAACGCTCCCGTAAAAATCCCTGATAAGATATTAACTGCAATACTCTCTGTCACTCTCATAATCGGTCTTGGCTGCGGATATGCCTTTGGCGGAAGTTATCCTATGCAGTGGGAAGAAAAAAATCAAAACGAGCACATCGAGGTTCTGCAAATCAAAGAGCATCTTATTGTCCTCGGTTTCCCCGAAAAAATACTCAACGATATGTCAGCAGAGGATATCCTCGCCTGTGAAGGTGCAACAAAGATTGTTGTATATGAAGACAAGGTACCTTTTAATGACGACACAAGAGTTATTACAGTAACAGAGCAAGTAACACCATATTTCTCAAGCACATACGACAAAACCATCCACGATGTTGAGGAAATGACCGTCACGGGTATAGGCGTATGCCTGACCGAAGAGTCCGAGGGTGACGGAGACTGGATAATTATCCACCATTTCTGTTGGGATGTAAACCCCGGTTTTTACGGTACAGAGAGCATACAGCTGTGGCCTGCATACCAAAACAACAGTAAAAACCGTTTCCGCTATGTCGATGAGCCAACAGGCCGTGTGCTTTACACTAAAGACGATGTTGATTATGTGTCTGACTATTACAGTCTCGGCAGTGAGAATTACACCTCTAATACCATATTCTGGGGCGAACAAACAAACCGAGATGTTTTTGCAACATTCTCGCTTCCCGATAAAGGCGAAAGACAGCGTGGCTATGTGATGTATCCTGTAGCCGATAATTCCGATACCAATACAATCATAGACTCATGGTTCAATTATACTCATCAGGAAAGCCTCCTGCAGTACCCTGCAATTACTGCAAAAGAACACAGACAAAGAGGTACCGCTAACAAATCATTCCCGTTCAGAACTCAGCAGAGAGCCCTACAGATAAGAGAGCGCGAGCTCAATTGACAAAACCGTCATACTGATGTATAATTTATCGCAAGTGAATAGAAACATTTCAGGTGTCGGGTAAGTTTAACTTATCAGGTGAAAAGGGAAGCAGGGTGAAAGTCCCTCACGATCTCGTCGCTGTAATGCAGGAGCTTTGTTCCCCGTGTTAAGTCACAGTCATTGGTGAAGGCCGAGAAGACGAAACAAAGTGTTGATAGCTTAGTCAGAAGACCTGCCTGAGATGATGTTGTGGGGCCGCGAGTAATCGGCTTAAGCAAAACGACTCCTTCTTTTAAGTCGCAAGTGTCGCAATCTTTTATGCACTAAGATTTAAAAGAAAGGAGGATGTGTAAAATGAAAGGCAAAAAAATCTTAGCTGTGGCTGTCGTGGCGGTGCTTGTTATCGCTATGGCATTAGCCTACAGCGCGTACAGCGAAAAGGCCACCGCAGGTATGAAGCATGTGACAATTGAAGTTGTTATGGCTGACGAAACCTCATCAGTCTATACAGTTGACACTGACGGTGAATATCTCATCGACGCTATGAACGCTGCTGACGGCCTCACCTTTGAGGGCGAAGAGGGCCCCTACGGTTTTGCTGTAAACACCGTTAACGGCATTACTGCAAACCTTGAATACGGCGGTGCGTATTGGGCATTCTATATCGGTGAGGAATACTGCAACTACGGTGTATCGGAGCAGCCCATTAACGACGGCGATGAATTCAGAATCGTTTACACTCTCGCACAGTGATGAAGCAGAGCAAAGCAACAGCTTTTGACATTGCCCTCGTGGCGCTTATGGTAGCAGTAATCGAAGTTTTCAAGTTCGCCATGATGGGTCTGCCCAACATCGAGCTGACCTCGTTCTGGCTGATACTTTTCTCTAAAAACTTCGGCAAAAAGGTTTATTTTGTAGTGCCTGTTTTTGTCTTGCTCGAGGGAATAATCTTCGGCTTTAACCTTTGGTGGATAAGCTATCTCTATGTGTGGCCGTTTCTTGTTTTCGTCACAAGAATTCTCAAGAAAAATGACAGCGCAATTATCTGGGCATCCATGTCAGCTGTTTTCGGACTTTGCTTCGGTGCACTTTGTGCTATTCCCTATATGTTTACGGGTACTGATTTACAAAGCGGTCTGACTCTTGCTTTTAACTGGTGGATTGCAGGCATACCCTGGGATATTGCTCACTGTGCAGGTAATTTTGTGCTTATGTTGCTTCTTTATAAGCCGCTGAGTGAAGTTATGACCCGACTGCAAAAACACGGTAAAATCTGATTTAAAGCTCCCTTTCGGGAGCTTTTTAAGTTGGCGGTAACGGTCAGCGACGGGGGGGCTCAGGCACCGGATAAAATCCGGCGGCAGGCACCGCAGGTGACTGCACAAAATCCGCCCGGCGGATTTTGCCTGAGCCCCCCTGCCCTTCACCTCAACCTCCCGGAATACATATACTGTAAACGGGAGGTGAAAAAAATATGTCAACTAACGATTGTTCCTGCAGAAGCACCTGCACAACGGCGGCTCTTATTATCAGCATCGCTGTCGGTATAATTACAGCTTTTCTCAGAATAACTGCCGCAATTACAGTTACACCCGCCTTTTTGTGGGTAGTTTTCGGCATTGCTGTGGTATATCTTGCAATTGTGCTTCTGACAGCCGTATCAATAAACTGTTGCAACAACGGCTTGCCCTGCTGTCTGAGAACTACACTTTCGGTACTTCTGGGCGCAATACTAGCAACAATCCTTCTTGCTGTGGTACTTCTTGCCGTTGAGTTTGCGGCAACAAGCATAGTAGGCGCAGTTATCACAGGACTTCTCTTGCTGTCATTTTTCCTGGCACTCACAGAAACAGCCTGCCTTGCAAGATGTATAATCACAAACAGAGCATAATAAAATAACCGACAGATAATCTGTCGGTTTAATTATGCCGAAAAGTAAAATGCACACTCCGAAGAGTGTGCAGCATTAGTTTCTTATTCTGTGAAACCTGACTCAACGAGTCTTACGAGTTCTTCAACAGCCTGCTCCTCGTCGGGACCGCCTGCGATGATGCGGATGTCTGTGCCACCCATGATGCCGAGTGAAAGTACGCCGAGTAAGCTCTTAGCATTTACTCTTCTTTCTTCCTTTTCAACCCAGATTGATGACTTGAATTCATTAGCTTTCTGGATGAAGAATGTAGCAGGACGAGCATGAAGGCCAACCTGATTCTGAACTTTTACATCTTTAACGAACATATCAATATCTCCCACAAAATAGATTTTGTTTAATTACAATCAATTGCTAATATTATAACCGCAAAACATAGCTTCGTCAATGGTTAAATCGCAGTTTAAAACTTTTTGTTTGCAAGCCTAAACATTGCCAAATTAAGAGAGGTCTTTTTGTGCAGTTTAACTATAATATTTTTCGCTTTCGAGTCACTATGCACAAGATAAGGCGGTTTTTACTCTCAAAGCCACACTATTTGTCGTTTTTTTGTGCATCCTTGAGCTGTGCTTTGAAGCTTCTGAGAAACTCTATGTCTTTTTTGCCGAGGTCTGCCTTAGAAAGCATATCGGGTCTTCTCAGATATGTGCGCATAAGGCTCTGTTCTCTTTTCCATTTGCAGATATTTGCATGGTGCCCCGATAACAGTATATCCGGAACAGTCTGTCCGTGCCACTCGTAGGGTCTTGTATACTGAGGATGCTCCAGAAGTGAGCTGTAATGGCTCTCATCGCTGAAGGCCTCTTCGTTGGGCAGTACCCCCGGAAGCATACGGGAAATGCTGTCTGCAAGCACAAGGGCAGGCAGTTCACCGCCGGTAAGCACATAGTCACCGATGGAAATTTCCTCATCAACAATTTCTTCTATAACTCTTTCGTCTATGCCCTCATAGTGTCCGCAGAGAATTGCGACATTTTCCATCTGCGCAAGCTCGCGTACTCTTTCCTGAGAGAGCACCTTGCCCTGAGGCGACATATAGATAAGGTGCGGTCTTTTGCCGATTTCTTCGCAAAGACTCATATAGCAGTCATATATAGGCTGAGTCTGCATTATCATACCCATACCGCCACCGTAAGGTGTATCGTCAACTCTCTTATGCTTATCGAGAGTGTAATCTCTTATCTGACGGCAGTTGATTTCCACAAGTCCGCTTTGTCTGCTTCTGCCGATTATGCTTTCTGAGAGCACTCCCTCACACATTTCAGGGAAGAGAGTAAGTATATCAATTCTCATCTTCAAAAATTCCTTTCAGGGGGCGGATTTTAATTACCCCACCTACAACATCTGTGCTTACAACAACACTCGGTATTGCAGGTATAAGATATTCCTTATCATCTTTTTTTATGTGCCAGACATCGTTGGCGCCTGTCTGTGAAACATCGCTGATAATGCCGTAGGTTTTGTTTTCGTCGTCTGCATCAATAACCTTGCAGTCGATAAGCTCCTGGATAAACCAGGTGCCCTCAGGAAGCTTTGCTTCGCTTCTCTTCATATACAGCACCTTTTCTCTGTATCTTGAAGCTTCTTCAACTGTATCAATGCCCTCAGCCTTCATGATAACCATATTGCCGTTGGGGCGGCAGGACACTTTAAGGGGCTTTTCACCGTTTTTATCGAGATAGAGTGTCTTGAACTTTTTCATAAACTCGGGGCTGTCACACCAGGGCTGAACTCTCATTTCACCCTTAATACCGTGAGTTGATGTTATTTTACCGATTTCGAGATATTCTTTAATCATAACTTTCACCTTTATAAACTCAACGGCTGCCCTCAGACAACCCTTGCTTTGTGGTAATTTTATCAAATAGATTATATATCATAGCAATGGAAAATTCAAGAATTTTCCCTAAAAATTATATCAGCCGTTTCAGCGCCTACACAATCAATAAGACCCTTCGGAGAAATAAAAAGCTGAACCCCGAGAGCACCGCCGCTTATTATAATTTCTTCAAAGTCAAGTATGCTTTCGTGGATAACTGTTCTGAACTGCTTTTTCATACCTATAGGGGTACAGCCGCCTCGGATATAACCTGTAACATCTTTTATATCCTTGACGTGCAGCAGCTCCACACTCTTTTCACCTACGGATTTTGCAGCCTTTTTAAGGTCAACCTCTTTATCTATAGGCAGCACAAAAACATAGTTTTCCTTGCTTTTGCCCACAGCAACCAGAGTCTTGAAGGTCATATCGTAGCTCTGCGAAAGCATATCTGCTATATGTATGCCGTCTATAAACTCATCACATTGATAATAATTGACCTTATAGGCTATTTTCTTTTTATCGAGTATCCGCATTGCATTGGTCTTTAAACCTTTATCCTTAGCCATATTAACCTCACATTTGACTTAATCTTAAACTTTATATATAATAGCATACAGATAAGGATTTTTCAATAAAGAGGTAATATAAATGATAGAGATTATCTGCCCTGTATGCGGTGAAGCTTTAGTTGAAAAGGACAAAAGCTTTACCTGCACCAACGGACACTGTTTTGATAAAGCAAAAGAGGGTTATGTCAATCTGCTGACCTCATCTCATAAGCCCGGCAGTGCCATAGGTGACAACAAAGATATGGCGCGCAACCGCCGTGAGTTTCTCTCTAAGGGCTATTTCGACGCTTTGGTACGCGGTATAAGTGAGTTTATCAAAGAAAAGGCCATCCCGCGTCCCACCATTGCGGATATATGCTGCGGTGAGGGCTATTACGGTCACAGAATCAAAAGTGAATTTGACTGTGATATGTTCGGCTTTGACCTTTCAAAAGAGATGGTACGCCTTGCAGCCAAGCGTAAAAACGGCATAACCTATTTCGTGGGTAATCTTTCCAATATCCCCATAAAGGATAAGAGTGTAGATATTGCACTTCACTTGTTTGCTCCCTTTCACGAAAAACAGTTCAGGCGTATAATAAAGGATGACGGTTACATACTCAGCGTTGTTGCAGGCGAAAATCATCTTTTTGAGCTCAAGGAGCTGCTTTACGATACACCATATAAAAACGACGAGGAACCTCCTTCAGCCGAAAGTCTCACCCTGATTGAAAAACGCAAATTTACAGCTAAGGCGCATCTTGAAACCAAGGATGACATAATGGCTCTTTTTAAAATGACTCCCTATTATTACCACACAAAAGACAGCGACAAGGCCAAGATAGAAAATCTCAGCGAAATGGACATCACCACTGAATTTGTGATGTTTGTATACGGCAGATAATATGTAAAAGAACGCAGAAATTTGATTCTGCGCTCTTTTTGTTTCAGTGAAAGCTTATTTCACCTTTTTTGAATAGCTCTTACAGAAATGAGGAATAGCAATAGCATCTGCACTTGTCTTTTCGTGTGATACTTCAATCTTGTCAAGGCTGCACTTATCGCAGTCAACATGATACTGACATTCGCTTACTGAGCATTTAACGCCTTCGTTATGCATGAATTTCACCTCGCTTTTTATGATGAGCAAACTCATCAGGTAATGATAGTTTGCCTCAGAAAGCGAGGTGTTATACTTTATTTTGTTGTTTTTTTCAAATCAGAAGGGCAGGTATTTTGTTATAAATCTAAAAATCTGAGCAATGATATCATAGACATAAGAAGTCACCTTGCTGATTCCGAGCTTTTTGAAAATCGCTGTGTTCATTGCACCGTCGATAGCATCGGCATAGTCGGCTGCACAAAGAGGATTTTCACTGTCATATTGCACTTTTTCGCCGTTGAGAATTGTAAACTCGAAGCTTCTCTGACTGACGGGAGTAACCTTGTTTGAGAGATATGTAAGATCAACTTCGATATTTTTAAGACTTACTGCAGGTACGCTGCCGTCAATTTTAATTGTCTTGCTCTGACCGGGCTTCAAGATAAAGGGGAAAAATTCAAAGCCGAAATCAGCACCCTTGACATTTACAGCACTGACTGTAACGATACTGTCGTAAGAGATGTTTGTAACAACAAGCTCTGTATCGGCAGATGAGAGATAGCCCTCTTTGCTCTTGTCAAACTCAGCATAAAGTATATGAGCAGGGTTTGTTGTGGTGTGGAACTGTGTATAGCCCTGTGCTTCAAGATTATGCACATCATAAGCTTCGCCGCCGTTTAAAAGAAGCTTGTAAAGAAGAGAGCTTGTATAGTCATCTGAAATAGCCATGCCGTGATAGCCTTTTTCGACAAACCATGTTCTCTCAGGGAGATATGAAGTTGAAGCATCAACTGTCATTGACGGTGACACCTGATAGAAGCCTGTATCAACCTTCTGTGTATATCCGTCTGCAAAGCGCTGTCCCAAAGGTGCAACAGTTGCACCTGTTGCTGAAGCGACGGGTACAATGGCATCTGTGCTTTCCACCATACCGGTTACACTTTGAATATCATAACCTGCGATAACATAAATTCTTGTGCCGGCTTCTTCAGCTTTTTTGAAGCCCTTGCTGTAATAGTAATCACCGTCGGGCGACATAATCTCATAGTGGACCCAATCGCTTTGTTGAATAAGCTTAGCGCTTTCGACAGGATCAAGGTGCTTGGCCTTATACTCTTCATAAACATCAAGAGGCACAAAATCCCAGAAGCTTTCCCAATACTTGACATGACCAAAGCACTCATCCACAAGCTCATAGAAAAGCTCATTTATAAAGCCGAGCTCAATAGCCTCAAATATGATGTCAAATTCTTCCTCAATAACAAGGCCGTGCTCAAGAAATTCAAGAAGCACTCTGTCTGAGAAGTTTTCACCGCCGCCGAAAACATCGAAAGCGAGAGCAGCACCTGCAAGAGCGGGATTTAAAAGCACAGCATTATGCACCTTGCCTTCGTGTCCGTAAAGTGTAAGGTATGTGCCTGAAATCTGACCGCCGTGTGAAAGGCCATAGAGATTAACCTTGTCTATCTTATCTTTTTCACTGCGGTTTTCATTGCAATAGTCAATTACATCATCGATATATTCTCTGAGCTGAGAAGCCAGTTCAACAATGCCAAGACGGAAATCCAGATGGAAAACGAAGATATTTTCAAGGCCGATTTCTTCGCCGAGTGCTTTTGCAATAGCCGGCTCCGATTGATATTCGCCGTCAGGATAATTTTCGATAAGGTATTTGTAGTTTGTTTCAGCGGGATCATTTACAAAGTTATGAGTCTCGCATACAGGCTGACCGTCAGGAGTGCAGGCAAACTCGGCAAATATTGTTCTGAAGCCGTAATTAAGTTCTTTTGCAAGAGCATCGGCATCACCGGTTGTAAGGAACTCTGCTGCAACCGAAGCAAGAATATCCAATCTGTCTGTCTCAATGTTGTCTGTTATCTGACCTAAAGGATCAGTACCCCAGATAGGCTTTTCCTCACCGTTTTCATCGTAATAATAAAGATTTGATGTTGCAAAACCGGGGACAAAAATTACAGGATATTCTGTAATATCCTCAACTATGCTTTCTTTTGCTGTTGCAGATAAGCAACAACCGACTATCATTAAAAGAGTCATAATAAGTGCAAGAAATTTTTTCATCGTGTTTATCTCCTTATATTATTCTTGTTTAAAATTTTATCACAATTCATATATTATTACAACCCCATTACGGCAAATACCACACAACACTGATTTGTGTATAAAAAAACCGGGCTTAATGCCCGGTCTGTGAAACCTTATTTTTTCTTGAGCTTTGGCAATACTCCACATAGTGCTATTGCAAGCAGAGCCGCAACGCCCAAGCCTGCGGGAATAAGATAGTCGCTGTCATTATCGCCCGTTGC
>JAGBSR010000023.1 GCA_017631745.1 Clostridia bacterium
CCACAAGCACAAAACGAGAGACATTATCGTGAATCTGCCTCTGTGCTCGGGTGAAAAGCTGGGTGTTACGAATATGCCATTGATACCGCCGAGCACAAGAGCCGCTACAGCAAATGACGAGTAACTCGAAATGGCATCCATAACTGTTCTTATGGCATTGAACTGAGTTCGCTGATTATAACCGGGGGCTATACCCGGGAGCATAGCCGTGTGGGGTACCATAATCATTGTGCTGACAGTTTTGTAAAACATATAAGCAAAGATGTAATAAATCATTACGGGTGTGGTGTTACCCGACTCCTGAGCTGAAGCCGAAATGCCGAAGGAGTTCCACATCAGAAAATATGCAATCAGCGCAGGTAAAACACCCCACTTGAGATAAGGTCTGTGTCTGCCGTCTTTGTGTCTTGTTCTGTCGGTGATAATACCCATAAGCGGGTCAGTAATAGCATCGCAAACACAAGAGAAGAGAGCAACTGTACCATACTGTGCAGTTGAAAGACCCTCAACCTTTGTAAGGAAAGGCAGAAGATAACAACCTAAAACATAAGGGCCGCCGCCTGAAAAGAAGATAGCTGAGTTATATGCTATCATCGGTTTTAACTTAACATCATCCTCAACGCCTAAAAGTCCCTTGACCTTGGTGGCGAGAGTCGATTTTTTCTGAATATCCGTAGACATTTTATCTATCTCCTTCAATTAAATAACCGCATATGAAATCGGTTTTATCGTGTAAAGCATCTTGTCTTGAAGCATATTCATATGGGAAATCCTTGTTATTGTATCTGTTATAGATTACGATTTTATCGTCGATAAGCTGAACTGTAACTGTATGCAGTCCGTTAAAGGGCTTGTTTCTGTTCCAGAACGACAGCACTGCAACAGGTACATTTTCAAGATTATCAAAGAAATCGCCATAGCTGTAGGTCTTTCTGAAACTGATATTTCTTCTTTTATAATACGAGCCTAAAAGACAAGGATTCGAGCCTAAAATGCCCGAAAGCATCTGACTTCTCATATACATTTCTTTGCAAATTTCCTGCAGGCTTGAAGGTCTGCCGAGAAGTACCATAGAATTATGAAGCGCTATCATCTCACAGCCGTTGTATGACATATGGCAAAGGCCGTATTTCATTTTTGCAGCCTCTCCGCAGCCCTGGCCGTTTATAACAGTGTTATCGGATAAAGGTATCTCTCTGTTGTGCTTGTAGTTGAACCGCTGAAGCATATTTTTTCAACTCCTAACTACTAACTTCTAACTCCTCACTTTATTCAGTCCCACTCGCAGCCTGTAACTGTATCCATATCAATACCCTTGGTTTCGCTGGTCTTTCGGATAAGAGCAAAGAGAGCGATAATAAATCCGGGCACGAGAAGTGCAAATGAAACAACGCCTGTAACTGTATTGCCGAGAATTGTGAGAAGAGGCAGGCTGACCATATATGAAATTGCAACACCGACTGCAGTTACAATAAACTGAGCTGACATAGTTGATGAGCGAAGATTTGTGGGTGAAGACTCACCAATCATCATAATGATAACGTCGTTGGTTGAGTAGTAGCTACCGATAAATGCACCACAGCAGAAGCCCACAATATAGGGATTCCACGCCATAGAAGCACCCACCGAGAAGAGTATGAAGAACACAAGACAGTCAAATGCTGTTGTAACCGCTGCCGCTTTTCTGCCCTTAGCGTCAGAGATAAAGCCCATAATTACCTGAGACACTGCACAGCCTACAGGGAACATAAACAGTGCTGTTGTAACATCACCGATGCTCACATTTTCAAGTGCCGCCTCGAGATTTTCAAATAAGCCCTTGCCGAAGTAGTTTTCAGCATAGCCGTATGACATAATAACCTGATAGTTGATGGTACCGATGAAGCCTAAGTTTGCAATAGCAGATGTAATATAGAGCCACTTGAGCTGACGGTGCTTCATTGCAAATTTAAGTGCAGGAATAAGACCGCCCTGAGCATTTTCTGTTTTCTTCTGCTGTTCTTCGGCAGCTCTTTCTTCGTCGCTCATTCTCAGATAACGAAGTCGGGAATCGATAAATGTGTCGGGCTCTCTTGCAAAAAGAAGAGCGATAAGGCTTGTTACGATGCCGACGATAGCAGGGATAAGATAAACATTTCTCCACTGTGAAGCCTCTTCCATAAGAAGCTTTCTGAGAAGAGGTACAAGCATAACTGCCATATTGGCAAAAAACTTGATTACAGAATAAACTCTCGCTCTTGACTTAGTGGGTGAAGACTCCATTATGTAAACAACGTGCATATCGTGAGGAATGAAGAACTGAATCATACACGCGCCGATAAAATACATTACAAGGTTGCCTGAAAGGAAAACAACAAACATTGCAAAGCTCATACCGAAGGTGTTGATGATAAGAAACTTCTTTCTGCCCCATTTATCGGCAAGAGGTCTGTAAAGAAGACCCAGAGCCTGGAAGGGTACAACAAGAATTGAGAGTATATCAAGCAGACCTACAGAACTTTCGCCGAACTTTGAGAAAAGGTCGTTGGCGATTTCTGTTTTCATAAGAGTGCTTATCTGTGAAGCAATTTCGTCTGTAGCATAGATAATGCAGATAATCAGCACAAGATAAGCAAAGTAATAATTTCTCTTGGGTCTTGCTTTTTCTTTTTCCCATTTCGCAATTTCTTTTTCGCGCTTTGCCTGAATTTTCTTAAGCTTTTCAGGTGACAGAGTTTTTGTTTTCAAAATAATCCTCTCCTTTTTTCGTGCAATGAAACACTATGCACTTAACTGTTTCAATTATATAGCAATTATCTCTTAGTGTCAACCTAAATGCATTTCAAAAACAAAAAGAGCTATCCGTCACCGAAGTGTGAATAGCTCTTTGATTATCATTTAGAAATCGTAGCCGAAAAGTCTTTTGAAGACTCTATTGAAGATAGTAACAACATATTCGAGGATTCCTCTTATGTGGTTGAAAATCAGACCGCTGCCTGTATTGTTATCGTCGCTTCCGCTACTGTCATCGTCATAATCGTCGTCAGGCGTTTCTTCACCGATTATACCGTTAAGGCTGTGTGACGACAGCCATGAAAGGAAGCTGTTGTTTTCCTTGAGTATTACCTTACCGCCGTAGCCGTTGATGGTTGTCATATTGGGATACATGGAACCGCTGAGCATTATAAGGTCATGAGGAATGGGGTCCCAGGTGTTGTGCTCATTGTAACCGAGAGAGGTAATGATTGTACCGTTATAGTTGTAAAGAGGCATATCAAACTGAGTCCAGCGAACAGAACTCTTTACATTTGAATAGCTGACGAAAGTGTTCCAATCACTTTGCTGAGGCACCGGTTTGCCCCAGAAGTCGTCTTCCTTACAGGTAAAAAACCAGGTAGGAGTGTTTGCAAGAGCCTTTAAGTCAGAGGTAGCGCTTGAGAGCAGATATATTGAGGACGCGGGGAAGATAGCTGCAACAAAGCTCGGATAAGTTGCCGCGAAGGACATTGCTGCTTTACCGCCCATTGAATAACCGCCTACATAGATACGGCTTGTATCAACATTTTCTTTATGCTCGGCTATAAAATTATCAACAAATTTTTTGATGTTGGCATTTTCACCTGACCATGCAAGCTCAATATTAAGAGTGGGGAATCGGGGTACGAGAACAAAAGCACCCTTAGTCCCTCTTATCTTCGCCTGATTTTCTTCTGTTGCAAAATAAACAACATCGCTCTGTCTTACCTGGTCACCCTTATAGTCGCCCGACAGCTGACCGTGAAGCCAGATAATAATGGGATATTTGGTTTTGTCGGATGAACTTTTTACAGGCGAATAGAAGTAGTAGTCGTATATGTAGTCGCCTTGCTGAAATTCATTTATTATTGTATTGATATCGTTATTGTTACTTGCCGCCGATGCAAACAGACTAAGGCTTGTAAACAGCATCAATATCACTAATAAAACAGATAATATCTTTTTCATAGCAAACCTCCGTTGTTATTCACCATACATTATATCCTCTTATGACAAATAAATCAATGTATAAATCATTAAAAATATATTTTAAAATTTCACAATCCTTCCATTCATATCGAAAATTTTTCTCTTTTTCTTGTAACGTTTTTCTGATATAATTGTCTAATGTATGACGGAAGAAAAGTCATGACAAATCCGTGAAGGGTGGTGAGAAGTTGCAAGGCAAGAAAGATAACAGATTCAACGATGATATTCTGTGTGCCGAGTATGAGGCGGTATATCATTATACTCTGGCGTTGTGTCGTGATGAGGCTTTGGCTCAGGATATAACTCAGGAAACCTTCCTTAAGGCTATGAAGTCCTATGATAAATTCAAGGGCGACAGCAGCCTTTACACCTGGCTTTGCGCCATTGCAAAAAGACTCCTCATCAACAGATATAAAAAAGACAGCCGAGAGCTTCCCACAGATGATTTCGAGGGTACTCAGCCGAAAGCCGAAAGGTCACCCGAAGAGCTTGTCAGCGACAAGGATATGGCAATGTACATACACAGAATACTTCACACGATGAGCGAGCCGTATAAAGAGGTGTTTTCACTTAGGGTATTCGGTCAGCTGTCTTTCAACGATATAGCAAAGCTTTTCGCCAAAACCGAAAGTTGGGCAAGAGTAACCTATCATCGGGCAAGAAAAATTATAAATAAACAGCTCAGAAGGGACGGATTTTATGAATAACAATCTCAATTGCGACAATGTCTGCGATTTGCTTGAATTATATCACGACAAGCTTGTAAGGCCCACCACCGAAGAAGCAGTAAGCAACCACTTAAGCGAATGTGAAAACTGCAGAAAAGAATACGAAAAAATTAAAGAAGCTCTGCCCTCTCAGGCAGAAACTTCAACAAGAAAGGAGTTTGCAAGACTCATGAAAAAGAAAAAAACTAAACAGATAGTCACTACAGTGATATGCTGTCTGCTGGCTTGTCTTATACTAACCTCCTCCTACTTATTTCTTACTGAA
>JAGBSR010000220.1 GCA_017631745.1 Clostridia bacterium
TACGAAGAAATATCTATAATTCACACTTCCTTAAATTATATCACTTAAAAATCAATTTGTAAATCGTTACAGCGAAAAAATATAATGCTTTTATTTTCCTTTTTATCATTTTTTGCCTGCATACATTCTTTTTGGTGATACGCCGTACATTTCCTTGAACTTTTTGGAAAAGTAATTACTGTCGTCAAATCCGCACTGAGATGCAATTTTTGTTATGCTCGGATTTTTTGTCTCCTTTAAAAGCTTTTCTGCCTGCTGAAGTCTTACGGAGTTGAGATACTTACAAAAGCCGAAGCCCGTTTCCTTTTTGAACATACGGGAAAAATGCTCGGGGCTGACACTGAATCTGTCTGCTGTTTCCGTAAGAGTGATAGGCAGATGAAAATTATCCTGAACATAATTTACCGCCTGCTCGATAATCTTGTTTTTCATTTCAACACTTCTGCAGTTTTCCTTGTTTCTTACAAGCAGATAAAACAGCGAATTGGTGTAGCAGGCTATGATTTCTTCCGAAAGACGGTCCTTACGGTTGTATTCATCTTCAATTTTTTTCAGTATGGCGTGGGTTTCCTCAAAAATGCCGGGATTTCTGAAAATATAAAAATCCGTGGGCATATCAGACAAAGCTGACATTGGTACAAACCTTCTCGAGCAGTTTATGAGTATTCGCGAATGGGTACGGTTGTCATATTTGGTGTGATGAATAATTCCGTCGGGGATAACAACGATATCACCGGGAGATATGTCGTAAACCTTGTTGTCAATGAAATATGTACAGCTGCCCTCGAGGATGAAATATATCTCAAAGAGGCTGTGATAATGAGGCCAGGATGAGCCTGTTTCAGCTACTCTTTTGCTCATTCCCTTATGAAAAAAGAACTTGTCATCGGGGTCAAATTTAGTGTATGCCATAATATCCCTCCCAAATTTCTTTAATTATAACACTGCATATCAAAAATATCAAGAAATATACAGTTTTTTATCAAAATAGTCAAGGTTTATATAACAAATTTGATGTATTATTGATAATGAGAAATAATGTAAAGGAATGATAAACATGAAAACAGCATTAAAAGTAATCGTAGCAATCTTACTTGTAGCAGCAATAGGCTTAGGCGGATTTGTCCTCTACAAAAGCAATCAGGGTCTCGCTTATGATATTTCATCGCTTGAAAAAATCAACAGCGATATTGAAATCGTTTCCGAGACTGAAGACAGTGTCACTGTTAAAATGAACGAAGACAGCGAATTCAAGGTTGTAATGTTCACTGATACTCATCTTAAAGGTGATAAAGAGCTCGATAATATCACTCTTACCTATATGATTGAGAACATAAAAGAGCAGAATCCCGACCTTGTTATTTTAGGCGGTGATAATGTTACATACGGCTTTAACAAAAAAAGAAATATTGAGCTTGCAGAGCTCTTTGAAAATCTCGGTGTTTACTGGGCAACAGTACTCGGCAATCACGAGGGTGACGGCTTCCTCTCTTACGGCAGAGAAGATGTTATAGAGCTTTTTGCTTCATATGAGCATTGCCTTGTTACACCGGGCAAGCCCGAGGTAGAGGGTGACGGCAACTGCACCATCAATATTCTCAATTCAGACGGCAGTCTCAGAGAGGTGTTCTTCCTTATGGACTCAGGCGATTATATGACTCAGGAGTCTAAGGATAAATACGGCGTAACAGACCCCGATGAGGTGTACGACGGCATTAAGGATACTCAGGTGCAGTGGTATAAGGATAAGCACGACGAAATTCAGGCTCAGTACGGGGAATTCAAATCAATCAACATAGTGCACATTCCTCCTTATCAGGCAGAGCAGGAATACAGTGAGGGCGACTTTGAATACGGCGCAAAGAATGAGGGCGTATGCGAGTCAGGCTTTGATGCAGGCTTCTTCGATGCTCTTAAGGAAAAGGGCAGTGCTCAGGCTGTTTATTTCGGTCACGACCATGTAAACAACTTCGGTGTAATGTATGAGGGCATTCTTCTTTCATATATGCAGCCCTCAGGCTACAGTGCATACAATATGTCATCAAAGTTTGATGCTCCCGAAAGCGAATGGCTTCAGGGCTGCACCGTTCTCAGCATCAATGAAGACGGCACATACACTGCCGAAAGAATATTCAATCATCAATAAGAGGAGTTTTTACAATGAAATATATTAACAACAAAGCAGAAGATGTAAAAATTGCATACATCGGCGGCGGCTCAAGAGGCTGGGCATGGGGACTTATGAGTGACCTTGCTCTTGCAGGAGATATGAGCGGTGAGGTATGTCTTTACGACATTGACCTTCAGGCAGCCAAGGCTAACGAAAAAATCGGTAATATGTATAACAGTCTCCCAGAGACACTTTCTCAGTGGAGCTACAAGGCCTGCGAAACAATAGGTGAAGCTCTCACGGGTGCAGATTTTGTCATTATCTCAATTCTTCCCGGTACCTTTGACGAAATGGAAAGTGATGTTCACGCTCCCGAAGAATACGGCATCTATCAGTCCGTTGGCGACACAACAGGCCCCGGCGGCATTGTCCGTGCTATGCGTACCCTGCCGATGTTTGAAGAGATTGCAGAAAACATCAAGAAATATTCACCCGATGCCTGGGTTATCAACTACACCAATCCTATGACACTTTGTGTTAAGACTCTTTACAGAGTTTTCCCAGAAATCAAGGCTTTCGGTTGCTGTCACGAGGTTTTCGGTACTCAGGATGTGCTTGCTAAAATGGCAAGTGTACTCTTTGAGGAGGATGTAAAGAGAAAGGATATCAAGGTTAATCCAATCGGTGTTAATCATTTCACCTGGCTCACTCAGGCAAAATACAGAAATATCGACCTCTTCCCTTATTACAAGCAGTTCTGTGAAAAATACAAGGACGGCTGTAAGGAATATGTTGACCCTGAGTGGCTCAAGAGCTTCCACGGCAATGCCCACAAGGTAAAGATTGACCTTTTCAGACGCTTCGGTTATATAGCGGCGGCAGGTGACAGACACCTTGCCGAGTTCTGCGAGGGCAAGTGGTATCTTGAAAACAACGACAGAGTTGAAGAGATGCTCTTCCACCTTACACCTGTATGGTCAAGAAAGGATGAGCTTAAAGAGAGACTTGCCAAGAGTGAAAGACTTCTTAAGGGCGAGGAGGAGCTCAAGCTTAAGGTTACAGGTGAAGAGGGCGTAAAGCAGATGAGAGCTATTCTCGGTCTGGGCGACTTTGTAACAAATGTAAATCTTCCTAACCGCGGTCAGATTCCTAATCTTCCTCTCGGTGCTGTTGTTGAAACAAACGCATCGTTCACCGCAGGTACCGTTACCCCTGTTGTTGCAGGTAACATTCCCAAGGAAATCTATCCTCTCATTTCAAGAATCTGCACAATGCAGGAAGTGCTTTCAGATGCTATTGCCGAAAGAGATGTTGAAAAAATCTTCAATGTCTTCTCAAACGATCCTCTTGTTACCTGCAGTCTTGACGATGCAAGAGAGCTCTTTAACAAGATGCTCGACAATACAAAGGCCTATCTGAAAGATTATAATCTTGATTGATAAGGCGGAGAAAATATGAAAATACTATTATACATTCTGGCGGCTGTTTCGGTGTGTATGCCCGTGATAACACAGAAAACGGGTCTTTCTAAAAAATACGGCTTTAAGCTGAAAATGCTTTGTGCTGTTTTATATCTTGTTACAGGTATTCTTGCTGCTGTATCTTTCGGGGCGGTAACAGAATATTCAGTTATGATACTCAGCGGACTTGTTTTCGGTATTCTCGGTGACTTTTTCCTTGAATACAAATCTAAAAAACTCTTTCCTTTGGGGGCTGTGTTTTTCGCACTCGGGCATATAATTTACAGTGTTACCTTCCTTTTTATAGGAGACTACAGTGCCGTATCTTACATATGGGCTGTGCTCCTTATGACTGTGGCTGTCACGGCTGTAATTTTTGCTTTTGCGAAGACAAGGCTTCATTTAAAGGGCAAAAAGAAACTGATTCTGATTTACGCTCCGGTGCTGATATTTTCATTTGCCTGTGCCGTTGTCAAGGGCGCTTTAGCTCTGAGTGCAGGAAACTTTGCTTTTGGTCTGTGTCTCATCTGGGGCGGTTCCATGTTCTTCGCATCTGACATTATGATAGGTGTCGGCAAAGGCGGAGTCAAACGCCCACCATTCCTGCATTATGCTGTTTCTTATACATATTTTGCGGCGCAGACACTTTTTGCGTTGAGTATACTTTTTCAATAAGGAGGTAATTGAATGAAAAATGATTTTTCTCCCGTGTTCCGTTTCGTAATCTGTAGTGACTCTCATATTGAGGGTATCGGTTCACCGGGTTACAACAGACTTAAAGAAGTAATAGATTATTCTCTTGATTTTGCCGTAAAGGACGAACACTACAATAAAATTGACACCTTCTTTATTGCGGGTGATATTACAAACAAAGGTTCAAAAGAAGAGTTTGATGCCTTTAAGGAAATCTATGATTACGCTGCTGATAAAGGTGCAAAATTCCTGTGCACCGTTGCCAAGGGTCACGACTCCATAACTATGGGTAAGAAATCCCTTGAGTATTATAAGTCTCTTACAAATCAGGAAACGGATTTTCACAGAGTAATCGGCGGTTATCACTTTATAGGGCTTTCAACAGGTAAAACGCCCAATAAGCACTACTCTTTCCGGCAGAAGCTCTGGCTGAAAAAAGAAATGAAAAAGGCATGTGCGGATACACCTGATAAGCCCGTATTTTCATGCATCACGAGCATGTGAAAAACACA
>JAGBSR010000221.1 GCA_017631745.1 Clostridia bacterium
TGCAGGTAACAACCGTCTCGGCGGTGACGACTTCGACCAGAGAATTATCGACTGGCTTGTTGCAGGCTTCAAGGCTGAGCAGGGTGTAGACCTTCGCGGTGACAAGATGGCTATGCAGAGACTTAAGGAAGCTGCAGAAAAAGCTAAGATTGAGCTTTCAGGCGTAACATCATCAACAATTTCACTTCCCTATATCACAGCAGATGCAACAGGTCCCAAGCACCTTGAAACAACTCTTTCAAGAGCAAAGTTCAACGAACTTACAGCTGACCTTGTAGAAGCTACAATGGGTCCCGTTCGTCAGGCTATGGCTGACTCAGGTCTCAACGCTTCAGAAATCGATAAGGTGCTTATGGTCGGTGGTTCATCAAGAATTCCCGCAGTAAGTGATGCAATCAAGAAGTTCATCGGTAAAGAACCCTTCAAGGGCATCAATCCCGACGAATGTGTTGCTATGGGTGCTGCTCTTCAGGCAGGTGTACTCGGCGGTGACGTTAAGGGTCTTCTCCTTCTTGACGTAACACCCCTTTCACTCGGTATCGAAACAATGGGTGGTATCAATACAAAGGTTATCGAAAGAAATACAACTATCCCCACAAAGAAGAGCCAGATTTTCTCAACTGCAGTTGACAATCAGCCTTCAGTAGAAGTACACGTACTTCAGGGTGAAAGAGAATTCGCAAAGGACAACAAGACTCTCGGCGTATTCAGCCTTGACGGCATTATGCCTGCTCGTCGCGGTGTACCTCAGATTGAAGTTACATTCGACATCGACGCTAACGGTATTGTACACGTAAGCGCAAAGGACCTCGGTACAGGTAAGGAGCAGTCAATCTCAATTACATCATCAACAAATATGTCAAAGGAAGACATCGAAAAGGCTGTAAGAGAAGCTGAACAGTTCGCTCAGGAAGACAAGAAACGCAGAGAAGACGTTGACACAAGAAACGAAGCAGATCAGATGGTTTACCAGTGCGAAAAGATTCTCTCAGAAGAGGGCGCACAGAACCTTCCCGAAGAAGATAAGGCTGAAATTCAGTCAAAGATAGATGCTCTCAAAAATGCACTCAGCGGTGAAGACATCAATCTCATCAAGAATGAAAAAGAAGCTCTCACTCAGGCTTTCTACAAAATTAGTGAAAAGCTCTATCAGCAGGCTCAGGCAGCAGGCGGTCAGGCAGGCGGCTTCAACCCCGAAGATTTTGCAGGTGCACAGGGCGGTTATGCTGACGGTGGCGCAGGTGACGGCTATGCAGATGCAGGCTACACAGATGCAAACTTTACAGACGCTAACTAATTGAATTTTCGGAGCTGTCCGATTTCGGGCGGCTCCATATTGTGGTTATAAACCCAATGAGAGGAAAATAACAAATGGCAGAAAATAAACGCGACTATTACGAAGTCCTTGGTGTCAGCAAAGGCGCTTCGGACGATGAAATAAAAAAGGCCTACCGTAAAATGGCTAAGCAGTATCACCCTGACTTAAACCCGGGTGATGCAACTGCCGAGGCAAAGTTCAAAGAGGCTAACGAGGCTTATGAGGTGCTCTCAGACTCAGATAAAAAGGCTCGCTATGATCAGTACGGTCACGCAGGCGTAGACCCCAACTTCGGCGCAGGCGGTTTTGGCGGAGGCTTCGGCGGTTTCGGCGGAGGCTTCGGAGATGCATTTGATCTCGGCGATATTCTCGGCGGTATGTTCGGCGGAGGCTTCGGAGGCTTTGGCGGCGGCAGACAGTCCAATCCCAATGCACCGAGAAAGGGCGCTACCATTCAGACAACAGTTACAATCTCTTTTGAAGAGGCTGCAAAGGGCTGTAAGAAAACGGTCAATGTTGTCAGAGACGAGGTCTGCACAGAGTGCGGCGGTAACGGCTGTGCTAAGGGCACATCACCCGAAACCTGTAAGACCTGCGGCGGCAGAGGTCAGGTAAATGTTCAGCAGAGAACACCCTTCGGTGTGATGAGTACATCAAGACAGTGTACCGATTGCGGCGGTAAGGGCAAGACTATCAAGAATCCCTGCTCAAAGTGCCGCGGTACAGGTGTCGAAAGAAAGAGACAGACAGCAGAGATTGATATTCCTGCAGGTATCGATGACAGACAGACCCTCAATGTCAGAGGCGGAGGTAACCCCGGTGTCAACGGCGGTCCCAAGGGCGATCTGAGAGTCAATGTCAATGTCAGACCTCATCCTTTCTTTGAAAGAGACGGCTTTGATGTGTGGTGTGAGGTTGCTGTTACTTATGCTCAGGCAGCTCTCGGTGATACACTTTATATTCCCACTCTCGACGGCAAGGTTAAATACGAGCTTCCCGCAGGTACACAGCCCGGTGAGGTTTTCCGTTTCAGAGGCAGAGGTATTCAGCAGATCCAGTCAAGAGGCAAGGGCGACCAGTTCGTCAAGATTGTTGTTGAGGTACCGAAGAATCTTTCAAACAAGCAGAAGGAGCTTCTTAAAGAGTTTGACAATACTCTTGAAAATAAGCCTAAAAACAATGTGCCCGACGGTAACATTGTAGGCGAGGAAAAAAAGAAATCCTTCTTCGATAAATTCAAATAATATCATAAGCAGTCGTTTAAATAAAAAACGGCTGCTTTGTTATTGCAAAATCCGACAAATTGTGATAAAATATCACATAGCAAGACACTGAGAAAAGAGGTGAGAGTATGGCGGAAAATCCGCGGCTTTATTATCTTCACGAAAAAGCGGCAAAGCTTCCTATGACCCCAGGGGTCTATATTATGAAAGATAAATCTAATAAGATTATCTATATCGGTAAGGCAAAGAAGCTGAAAAACAGAGTAGGACAGTATTTCGCATTTAAAAGCTCTCACACACCTAAGGTCGCTAAGATGGTGGAAAATGTCCATGATTTTGACTATATTCTCACCGACAGTGAATTTGAAGCCTTGGTGCTCGAATGCAGTCTTATCAAGCAGAATATGCCGAAGTATAATATTCTGCTGAAAGACGACAAGGGCTACAGCTATATAAAGATAACCCCTAACCCTTGGGGTAATATAAAAGCCTGCTTCAGAAAAGACGACAAGAATGCAGAATATCTCGGTCCTTATATGGGTAATTTTAGCGTGACAAATGTCGTTGACCAGGCCAGGGAGATTTTTCAGCTTCCGAGCTGTAATAAGAGCTTTCCTAAAAATATCAATCCCCACGCAAGGCCTTGCCTGAATTATTTCATCCATAAATGCTCTGCACCCTGTGCGGCTAAGATATCTCAGAAAGACTACGAAGAAAATCTTGCCGGTGCTGTTGATTTCATAAAGGGTGGCAGCGGTGAGATGGTGAAAAAGCTTCAGACTCAGATGGAAGAAGCGGCAGAAAATATGCAGTATGAAAAGGCTGCAAGATACCGCGATAAGATACGCGCCATAGAAAGAATAGGTGCAAGACAGAAGGTAGTTGTGGAGGGCAGTGTCAACGAGGATGTTTTTGCTATAGCTCAGCGAGGCAACAAAGGCTGTCTTGCGGTACTGTCTTTCAGAGAGGGGCTGCTCGCAAATACAGAGCATTTCATTATAGACTATTCGGAAAATCTTGCCGATGCGAGATATGAGCTCATAACCTCTTACTATTCCACAGGCAGACAGATTCCGCCTCTTATTGTTGTGGACGGAGATGTTACGGATAAAGACCTTGTTGAAGAGTACCTTTGTCAGCGCAGACAGAAGAAAGCTGTGCTTCTCAAGCCGCAGCGAGGCGAAAAGGTGAGGGTTATGGAAATGTGTCTGCAGAATGCGGCACAGAAGTTAGGGGAGTACTTGGGCAAAGCAGGCAGAGAAACTGCCGTACTTGATGAGCTTGCTAAGATTCTCGGACTCAGTAAAACTCCCGAATATATCGAATCTTACGATATATCTCATACGGCAGGCAGTGACAATGTTGCAGGTATGATTGTATTTAAAAATGCTCAGCCTTACCGAAAAGCATATAAGCGCTTCAGCATAAAAGGCTTTGACGGTCAGGACGATTATGGCTCAATGCGAGAAGTAATCTCGAGACGCTTCAACAGATATACTGAAGAGCAGGTAACAGGTGAGGGTTTCGGCAGACTGCCCGATCTTATACTCCTCGACGGCGGTCAGGGTCAGGTTAATGCGGTTAAGCCGATTATTGAAGCCTTTGGTCTGGATGTGCCCGTTTTCGGTATGGTCAAGGACTCTAAGCACCGTACAAGGGCAATAGCATCAGGCGGTGAAGAAATAGCTATCAATTACGGCAGAGAGGTTTTCACACTTATTTCTTCAATTCAGGAAGAGGTACACCGCTTCGCTATATCTTACCACAAGAGCAAGCATACTAAAAATACACTTAAAACTGCTCTGACACAGATTGAGGGTATAGGTGAAAAGAAAGCTAACAATCTGCTTTTACATTTTAAAACAGTGGCTAAAATAAAAAATGCTACACCTGAAGAACTCGGCAGGGTACCGGGCATTAGCCAAAAAGATGCTCAGAGAATATATGAGCACTTCAAAAGATAAAGGACGTGAACAAAATGACATTGACAGAATCATTGAAGAAAATAAGAAAGCAATATAAAATGACTCAGGAAGAGGTGGCACAATTCCTTGGCATCAGCCGAAGCGGTTATACTTATTACGAAACAGGTAAAACGGTGCCGTCGATTGAGATGCTGAAAAAGCTCGCTACAATGTATGATACGACTATTGATAATGTTGTCGGTATGCCTCAGGAGAAAAATGTTTCAGGCAGAGCCGTAAGTGAAACAGGTTACATCAGCGAAGGTCTTGATCCGCTTATGTATATGAAAAAGGAAGAGAAAAACCTGATTATGGCATTCAGACTTCTATCAGAGGAAGAAAAGAAGAAAATCACCAACGATGCCATTGCAATGTTAAGCAAAAAAGAAGAACAATGCTGAACAAATGCTTACGAATAGAAAATTTTACTTGACAAAAAATCCCTGTATGGGTTATACTTGAGTTACCAAATAAAAGGAGGCAAACAAACATGAAAAAGATCATCTCATTATTACTCGCTCTCATCATGACATTCTCAGTTGCTACAGTTGCTTTTGCTGAAGATGCAGCAGCTCCCGAAGAGCCCGCAGAAAACGAAAGCGTTGTTGGCAGCATTGAAGAAGCTCTTGGTGATTATGCTTGGATTCTTGACCTTCCCTTCGAAACAGTTGGTCCTGCTCTCAAGATTGCGAAGATTGCTCTTAAGTTCCTCAAGGTTTACTGGAAGCTCTGTGAAGTATTCCACCTTGATCCTATGGAAACAGCTAAGGGTATCATCGAGTTTATCACAGATCTTGCTGATAAAGAACAGGCTCCCGAAACAGAAGTTGAAGGTACAGCTCCCGAAGCTACTCCCGCAATAGCTTAAGATTAACTCCCCGGAAGGGGAGTTTCTTTTTTGCCTTTTAGTACGCGGGCAAGCTGAGCACTGAAAACAGCATATAACGCCGCCCGGAAAACCGGGCCGTTTTTATTACAACTGTCAAAGCTTGCTGTTTATGTTTAAATTGCACAAAAGCATAGGAGCGCATTTATACAAAATATGCAAGTCTACAAAATTTGCGGTGAAAGAAAAAAATGTTGACAAAGACCCTTTTTTGAGTTATAATAGCAGGGCATGTGATTATGCATAATAGTATTTTAAGAAAGGAGATGCTACGATTGCCAACCTTTAACCAGTTAGTTCGCAGCGGTAGAGAAACACTTGTAAAGAAGCCTAAGGCTCCTGCTCTTCTTAAGGGTCTCAACTCAAAGAAGAATGTTATGACTGACCACAGCGCACCCCAGAAGCGTGGTGTTTGCACAGCAGTTAAAACAGCTACACCGAAAAAGCCTAACTCAGCTCTTCGTAAGATTGCCAGAGTTCGTCTTACAAACGGCATTGAAGTTTCAGCTTATATCCCCGGCGTAGGCCACAACCTTCAGGAACACTCAGTAGTTCTCATCAGAGGCGGCCGTGTTAAGGACCTTCCCGGTGTGCGTTACCACATCGTTCGCGGTACACTCGATACTCAGGGTGTTAACGGCAGAATGCAGAGCCGTTCAAAGTACGGCGCAAAGCGTCCCAAGGCAGCAAAGAAATAATTACCGCAATCTATCCAATTAAGACAAATCTTCTTGCAGGCTGAAAAAGCAATAAAAGCTTTTTAACCAATGCAAGGGTGTATTATATATATTTATAGTATGCCTCAGCGTTGGCGCCACGGGAATTTGTCACTCGAGTACCTATGAGATCATTACTATTATGAAGGAGGGAAGCGAAGTGCCAAGAAGAGGCAATATCGCAAAACGTGAAGTTTTGCCTGATCCGCTTTACAATTCAAAACTCGTTACCCGTCTTATCAACAACGTTATGTATGATGGTAAGAAGGGCGTAGCTCAGAAGATCGTTTACGATGCTTTTGAAATCATCAAAGAAAAAACAGGCAAAGAACCCCTTGAGGTTTTTGAGGCAGCAATGGAAAACGTTATGCCCGTACTTGAAGTATAGGCTCGCCGCGTAGGTGGTGCTACTTATCAGGTACCCA
>JAGBSR010000222.1 GCA_017631745.1 Clostridia bacterium
TAACAATACACCTCTTGACAAGGCTAAAAATGAATATCTCTCTCACCTTAAAGACAGAGGCTTCTCTTATAAAACCGAAGCTGTCAGCTCTGTTAATTCTTACGGCAGAGTACTTTCTGATGCTGTTTATGCAAAAATATGCTCACCTCACTACAATGCCAGCGCAATGGACGGTATTGCCGTTAAAGCGAGTGATACCTACGGTGCAAGCGAGAGCACTCCCCTTGTCCTCACAGATGATATGTATACTGTCGTAGACACGGGCGACCCAATTCCTGACGGCAAGGATGCTGTTATTATGGTTGAAGATGTGACGGAAACGGAAAAGGGTAATGTCAGCATCATTTCCGCAGCTCATCCATGGCAGAATGTACGTCAGGTAGGCGAAGATATATGTATGGGCGATATGATTGCACCCTCGTTTACTAAGGTTACGCCCTCACTTTGCGGAGCTTTTTTAGCAGGCGGTGTACTTGAAACGAAGTGCATCAAAAAGCCTGTATTCGGCATCATTCCCACAGGCGATGAAATCGTTTCACCTAAGGAAAACCCCGATAAGGGCGAGATCATTGAATTTAACTCGGCTATATTCTCAGCAATGCTTTGTGAATGGAATGCCGACTGCAAAGTTTATCCCATTGTCAAGGATAAAAAAGATTTGCTTAAGGATGTTATCTCAAAGGCATCCGAAGAGTGCGATGCTGTTCTTGTACTTGCAGGCTCATCGGCAGGCAGAGACGACTATACGAGCACAATTATCAAGGAACTCGGTGAAGTAGTTTTTCACGGTCTCGCAATTAAACCAGGCAAGCCTGCCGTTTTAGGCAATATAGGAAATGTACCTGTAATTGGACTTCCCGGCTATCCTGTTTCTGCTATAGTTGTTATGGAGGAAATCGTTAAAAGTGTAGTCCGGCAGTATTACAAAAAAGAGCAGATAACCGAACAATATGTAAAAGCAACTCTCGGCAAAAGAGTTGTATCCTCACTTAAATACCAGGAGTTTGTAAGAGTAACTCTCGGAAAATCAGGTGATATTCTTACTGCCGTGCCCTTAAGCAGAGGTGCAGGCGTCATCACAAGCTTTACAAAGGCAGACGGCATACTTAACATACCACAGAACTGCGAAGGATTTGAAGCAGGTGAAGTGGTTGAAATAAGACTTCTCAAACCTATTGCACAGATAGAAAGCTCACTCATTATCATAGGCAGTCACGACCCGCTTATTGATGAGCTTTCAAATATGATAAAAAAAGATAATCCTGCCTTTAATCTCACATCAAGTCACGTAGGCAGTATGGGTGCAATTACAGCACTTAAAAGTAAGCACGCACATCTCGGCTTCATACATTTGCTCGACACCGAAACAGGCGAATACAACAGTAGCTATGTAAAAAAATACTTTCCCGACGGCGGTGTTAAGCTCGTCAAAGGCATCGGCAGAGTACAAGGTCTTATGGTAAAAAAAGGCAACCCTCTCGGTATAAAAGAGTTCAAGGATATCACAAAAGGCAGATATGTCAATCGTCAGCTTGGCTCAGGTACGAGAATACTCTGCGACTATCTTTTAACGAAAAACGGCATAGATAAAAAAGCTGTTGAGGGCTATCGCAACGAAGAATTCACTCACACAGCCGTGGCGGCTCTTATCGCTTCAGGCAATGTAGACTGCGGCCTCGGTATTTACTCGGCAGCAAAAATGTACGATCTTGATTTTATCGAAATCTGCACCGAGGAATATGATATTATCATTGACGAAAATGCTTATGAGACTGAGCAGGTGCAGACTTTTCTCAGTGCTATAAAAAGCGACAAATTTAAAACAAGACTCAAAGAGATGGGAGGATATGTAGTTGGCTGATTTTACTCATCTTAATAAAAAAGGCGAAGCTCTGATGGTCGATGTAGGCGAAAAAAACATCACTCATCGTACAGCCAGAGCCTTTGCCAAGGTAAAAATGGAAAGAGAAACCTTACAGAAGCTTCTGAATTCGGAGCTTAAAAAGGGTGACGGCCTTGCCACGGCAAGAATTGCGGGCATTATGGCGGCCAAACGCACCTGGGAGCTTATCCCACTTTGCCATAACATTCCTATAGACAGCGTGGAAATCACCTTTGACAATAACGGCGAAGATGAGCTGTATATCCACTCACTTGCCAAATGCTCATACAAAACAGGCATCGAAATGGAAGCTCTGACCGCTGCCTCTGTAACCGCTCTTACGGTTTACGATATGTGCAAAGCAATTGACCGCAAAATGGAAATCAAAGAAATAAAGCTTGTGGAAAAGACAGGCGGAAAGAGTGATTTCATAAATGATTGATTCATACGGAAGAAAGATTAATTATCTCAGGGTATCCGTCACTAAAAGGTGCAATCTCAACTGCTCATATTGCGGTGCTTGCAATGAAAAGGATAATACTGAGCTGTCAGCCGAGCAGATAGAAAAAATTGTCAGAGCCTTTGCCAAGTGCGGTATAACTAAGGTCAGACTTACAGGTGGCGAGCCTCTTGTGAGAAAAGATATCTGCGACATAGCAGAAAGAATCAGTAAAATTGACGGCATAAAAAAGCTGGCTCTCACCACCAACGGCATTAATCTCAAAGACTGCGCCAAACTGCTTAAAGATGCGGGTGTTACGGCAGTAAACATCAGCCTTGACACTACTGACTCTGAGCAATACAAATCCCTAACGGGCTACGACGGACTCACCAAAGTCTTCGACGGCATAGCCGAATGTGAAAGAGTCGGACTCTCCCCTATCAGACTCAATGCGGTGCTCATAAAGGATAAGAACGATATTCAGGCCGAAAGCCTTATAAATATTGCAAGAGACAGAAAAATAGATGTACGCTTTATTGAGCTTATGCCTTTTTCTGATGACGGTGAAAATGAAAATCTCGTCGTAAGAGGCGAAGATATATTAAAGCAGTTTGCATTCCTGAAACCTGTTATTACGGCAAAAAATGATTTTGAAAAGAGTGTGGCAAGGTACTATGAAGCTGAAGGCTTCAAGGGAAGAATCGGCTTCATCACACCCATAAGCGATAAATTCTGCAGCGAATGCAATCGCATAAGACTTCTCTCTGACGGCAAGGTCAAGGCTTGTCTCGGCAACGATGGAGTTATTGACCTGATGGATGTAATCGACAACGAAGAACTTTTAACAAACCGAGTGCGTGAAGCGATACTATCAAAGCCCATGGAGCATAAATTCACCTGTGGCTACGGAGCATCCCACGGACTCAACAAAATAGGAGGTTAACTATGGCAAAGGTATTATCAATTAACATAAGCGAAAAGAAAGGCACACCCAAGACAAAAATCAACCCAGGTGTACTTATTGAAGATTTTGGTTTTGAGGGCGACGCTCACGCAGGCAAATGGCACAGACAGGTAAGCTTACTCGCAAAAGAGAGCATAGATAAGTCTCAGGGACTTCCAAAGGACGGTCTTTGCCACGGTGTGTTTGCAGAAAACATCACTACAGAGGGCATTGAGCTTTATACTATTCCCGTTGGTACAAAGCTCAAGGTCGGCGAATGTATCATTGAAATTAGTCAGATAGGCAAAGAATGCCATGAGGGCTGTGCTATACAGAAGCTTGTGGGTAAGTGTGTAATGCCACGTGAAGGCATTTTTGCAAAAGTCATCAAAGGTGGCAAAGTTTATGAAGGAGACGATATTGAAGTGCTTGATTGATGCTTCAACATCGAAGATAATATTATGACTAAAAACAGAACAGCTCAGCTGATTTTTCAATCTGCATTCTATGTAATAGGAATTTATTAAATTCAAAGGAGATGTAGAAAATGACAGTTGAAAAATATAAACTCAAAAATGAAGAACTCTTTGAAAAATGGAAAATAAAACACTTACAAAAACACGGACAAATCAGTTTCGTCTCCGATGGTATAGTTAACCCTGAAAAGTGGTTTTCTCCTAATGATACAGAAGAAAAATAATGTTTTTATTAAAAGAAGCATACGACAAAGAAGGAAATATATACAGTTGGGATGAGGCAAAATGGCTAAACCAAGAAAAATACACAGATAATTGTATAAAAAAAGTAAAGTGTAGTAAATGTACAATAACCGGTAATACATTCAACTTTATCGCCACTGTTATTTACGGAATAACAGAAAGTCACACTAAAGAATTTGATTCCTGGCTTGGTTTAAAAAATCAAAATACTACATAATA
>JAGBSR010000223.1 GCA_017631745.1 Clostridia bacterium
AAATCAGCGTGGACGACACATTGACTATGGCTGTTAAGGCTCACGGGGTGAAGATAGTAACACTCAAATAAAATACAAAAGTTGCAGGAAGTGAATCCTGCAACTTGCTTTTTCTTTTTACTGCCCTCGCCGGGTAGGCGTTACTTTTGCTAGCGCAAAAAGCAACCAAAACGCGCTGATGTTTTCTATCAATGATACTCAGGCAGCCAATCCTTGTGTGCCTCGAGCATTTCGTCAACCATAGCATAAATATCCTTGATGTTGAGCTCTGTGCCTGTGAGAGGATCCATCATAGCCGCATTGTAGATGTACTTCTTTTCAAGGGTTGCTGCAGCTTCGATTGTGAGAAGCTGAGGATAGATGTTGCTTGCATTCATAGCTGCAAGCTGTAAGGGAAGTGCGCCCATATGGCAAGGTGTGATACCGCTGCCGTCAACAAGACAGGGCACTTCAACACAAGCCTCTTTGGGAAGGTTATCGATAAGACCGTTGTTAAGCACGTTACCGCCGATTTTGTAAGGCTTATTGGTAACGATAGCTTCCATAATGTATGAAGCATATTCCTTTGAACGCTCGTGAGTAATCTTGCCGTCAGCGAGAATTCTGTCGCGTTCTTCTTCCCATCCTGCAATTTGGTTTACACATCTTCTGGGGTATTCGTCAAGAGGAATGTTGAACTCTTCAATCATTTCGGGATATCTTGACTTGATGTAGAAGCCGTTGTATTCAGCATTGTGCTCTGAGCTTTCTGTGCAGTAATAACCGAGCTTATCGATATAATCATAGCGTACCATATCACCGTGCTTTTCATTAGCATTCTTTTCTTTAGCTCTCTTTTTGATTTCGGGGTAAAGGTCGTTGCCGTCCTTATCTCTTACATCAAGAAGCCATGCCATATGGTTGATACCTGCGATAACGTCTGTTCTGCCTTCAACCTTGTCTTCCATACCCAAAGCGTTGAGAAGGTCTTTTGAACAGCCCTGAACACTGTGGCAAAGACCTACAGTTTTGATTTTGGTATAGCGAAGCATATAGCCTGTGAGCATAGCCATAGGATTAGTATAGTTGAGGAACCATGCGTCGGGACAAACCTCTTCCATGTCATCAGCAAAAGCTTTCATTACAGGGATTGTACGAAGAGCGCGCATAATACCACCGATGCCCATTGTATCTGCAATAGTCTGACGAAGACCGTACTTTTTGGGAATTTCAAAGTCAGTAACTGTGCAGGGCTCATATCCGCCGACCTGAATAGCGTTAACAACGAATGACGCGCCTCTGAGAGCGTCTTTCCTCTGCTCTTCACCAAGGTATGTAGTAATTTTAGCCTTGCCTTCGTTGATGTTTCTGTTGATTGCAGAGAGGATGATTTCTGATTCCTTAAGTCTCTGCTCGTCGATATCGTAAAGAGCAAATTCGCTTTCACAAAGTGCAGGTGTGCACATACAGTCACCTATAACGTTTCTTGCGAAAATGGTACTGCCTGCACCCATAAATGTAATCTTCATAATGTTCTTATCCTTTCAAAAAGAATTTACTTTTAAATCCTTGCTTTACAGCACAGATTTTGGTAATATAAACATAGCATAACTACAACAAAAATACAAGTACAAGAGGAAAAAAATATGAAAGAAACAAAATTTTATCTTATAGCTGACCCCCACTATTTTGCAAGTGAGTTGGGCTGCAGCGGCGACGAATACGAAGACTTTATGCACTATGAGCAAAAGTGCTTTGCTGAAACCGAAAACATCAACAAGAGTGTCTTTGATTTTCTCAAAAAAGCTGATGAATCAGACATTCTTCTTATTGCAGGCGACCTCATCTTCAACGGTGAAAAGAAGAGCCACGAGGGTTTCCTCAAGCTTTTAAACTCACTTAAAGACCACGGCAAAAAGATTTATGTTGTCACAGCTGACCACGATTTCAAGCGGAATGCCGGCGACACCTTTGCATTTGGCGAAAACGGCAGATACAGTCCTGAGCATACAACAAGAGACGAGCTTACAAAGTTATATGCAGACTTTGGTTTCGGTGACGCTATCGCTATCGACAAGGAGCATTTGAGCTATGTCGCTCAGATTTCAGATAATGTGCGACTTCTTGCTCTCAACTGCGACCTTAAAGAAAACGGTAAATATTATTTCTATCCTGAGCAGATTGAATGGATAAAAGAACAGACCGCAAAAGCTAGAGAAGACGGACAGATTATGTTCGCTATGTGCCACTATCCTATTATTCCCGGTCAGCCTCTGTTCTCACTTATTTCACCGATGATTATAAGAGATGCTCACAAATTTGCGTCCTTCCTCGCAGACGAGGGTGTACATATGATTTTCACGGGGCATATGCATAATCAGAGCATAAATGTCATCACAACCGAAAATGGCAACAAGCTCTATGACATCACCACAGGCTCTATCATTGCGGACCCTGCCGTAATACGCCACATAACCATCAAAGACGAAAACACCGTAGAAATCAAGAGCATACCCACCCCCGATTTCGAATGGGATACCGAGGGTAAGACCTGTAAGGAATATCTCAGCGATATGTTTGACAGAATGATAGTCAATGTGCTTACAGATATGCGTGATGACACTCAGAGAATGATGAATAAGTTCCACCTTGAAGATAAGGGTGCAACTAAAAAAATCCTCGGCATTGCCGGCAAATTCATCTGCTCGGTTAAGGTTGGTACTTTGGCAAAACTGCTGTTTATAAAGTGCCATAAGAGCATTAAAAAGATGCGTGTTTTAGACTATGCAACCGAGCTTGTCAGAGGTGCTTTTGAAGGCAATCAGACCTTCAAGGAAGGCACACCCAAGGGTGATGTTTTCGTCGCACTACTCAGAAGAATCAGATTTATTCTCAAGAAAATTGATGTCAAGGGTTGGGACGGCAAAAAGGCTGACCTTTACGATATTCTCAAAAACACAGCAGGCAACTACGATATCGACGACTATAATGCAACATTGATACTTAAATAAGGAGAGTGCCAATGACAAAAGAAAAGCTTTTCAAAGAGCTGAAGAGCATAAAATTAATCAACTTCCCCATGCTTATGCTTGCAGGCTTCATCAATGCTTTTGGCGTAACTGTTTTCCTGTCGCCCGTTAACCTTTATGACAGCGGCATTTCGGGCACATCAATGCTTCTCGGACAGCTTACACCCGAGTATATGACACTTTCAATTTTCCTGCTCATTCTCAATGTACCGCTGTTTCTATACGGCCTTAAAAAGCAAGGGCTCGCTTTCACCATATACTCAATATTTGCCGTTGCTATTTACTCACTCGGAGCCTGGCTCATAACGGATGTACTCCCCATAGATGTAAGTATGGCGTCGCCCTTGGCAGAAGACGACCTGCTTTTGTGCGCTATCTTCGGCGGTCTCATTTCGGGTGTCGGCAGCGGTCTGACTATCCGTTTCGGCGGAGCTATTGACGGCATTGAGGTTATGGCTGTTATCTTCTCAAAAAAACTCGGCATTACAGTTGGCACATTTGTGATGATTTATAACATTATTCTTTATATCATCTGCGGCTTCGTTTTAAACAGCTGGATACTCCCCCTTTATTCAATCATCACTTATGCGGCGGCACTTAAAACTGTAGATTTCATCGTTGAAGGTCTTGACCGCTCAAAGGGCGTTATGATTATCACAAGCAAGGCAGAGGAAGTCAGCAATGCACTTATGCTCACCTTTGAAACAGGTACTACAAAAATTGCGGCCAAGGGCGGTTATACCGGCAAGGACAAGACAGTGATTTATTTCGTGGTAAACCGTTTTCAGATTGCTAAAATGCGCCAGCTTGTGCACACCATTGACCCTCACGCTTATATGACTATCAGTGAGGTTGCCGATGTGTTTAAGAGTGAAAACGAGTAAAAACATCATCGCGTTTTGGTATTTTACGTAAGTATTAAGGTTCTTGAGTGCAAAGCACGAAAGGTTCTTACTTTTGGGCGATAGCAAAAGTAACGCCTGCCCGGCGAGGGTAAAATAAAACAATTTTAATGGGACGCGTGAGAAACTCGCGTCTCTTTTAATTTTATCCCGCCGAGTGAGTGTTGATGTTTTTGATACTGTATGATATAATGAGTTAGACAAATAAGAATTTGTAGGACCGGTTAGTGCATATTGAAAAGGAAGGAATTAATAAATGGGCTGGAAAGAAACTCTTGAGAATAGAATAAAAGCACGAAGACAAATATTATTTTCAAGAGATGATGATGGAATTATGTCACTGATTCTCTTAATAGATGAACTACCGAGAAAGGCTGTTGTCCTATGGGCGTTGGGATTGGCTGAAGAAACTGTAAAACTCCTTGAAACAAGATACCCCTTAGATGAGCGGCCAAGAATTGCATTAACCATGACTCAAATGTGGGCGTCCGGAGAAGTAAAAATGGCTGTTGCTAAACGAGCCATATTAGATTGCCATGCAGTCGCCAAAGAAATAACTTCAACTGCTGATATTGCAAGATATCATGCTATTGGACAAGCATGCGGAACTGTACACGCAAATGGCCATGCTATTGGATTTCCAATTTATGACTTGACAGCATTGATACGGGAAAACGGGTTGGAGAATTGTGATGAAATTATTCAAGAACGGATAAATTATTATGTTCAACGATTACTTTACTGGAAAGAAAATTATATAAATTATTCTGATCAATGGGCAAGTTTCCTAACAGAATGAAAAAACGATAAAGACATATATAAAGTATTTAAGAAATTTCAATTTATAGAAGCAAAAAAGTAGCAGACCAAAAATCTGCTACTTTCATTTTTATCATCGCTCGCCGCGTGGCATTACTTTGTCCTATCGCGGAAAAAGTAATCAAAAAGACGCTGATGCTTTACTTTCTGAACATTCTGAATAAGGGCAGACATGCCCCGAAGAAAGTCTTATAACTCTCACAATAGTCTGCGCTGGACTTGTTTCTCTTGCATCCCCCCGCACGGCATAAGGGATAAAACTGACACCTTTTGCACTTTTCGGGCACCGCTATGCTCTCTTTGATAAACTCAAAGGCAGTCTTGCTTTTTGCCATCTCT
>JAGBSR010000224.1 GCA_017631745.1 Clostridia bacterium
TAACATCTGCGGGAAGAACATTGGATTCTGCGGGAATCAGAAGGACGTCGTCGAAGGTGAGACCTTCTTTTACAAATTTTGAATTGTACTGCATAAAAGTCAAATCCTTTCTCTGTTTATTCAGCTTATTTTTCCTACTCTTCGGGGAGAGTTGATTTCCTGTTTAGGAGCTTCTTTTTCGCCTGAAAAATATAATTGAGTAATTATAACATATTGAATGGCAACTATCAAGATGTATTTTCAAAGTTTTTTGAGTATTTTTTTACCAATTAAACCGACGGCATGGAAAAGTAAAGGAAACAGATTTACAAAAATTTATCCTTTTTGGAATATTCATGAATTTTCAACATCATGAGTTTTGCACCTTAAAAAGGTTTTGCACAGGAAAAATATTGATTTTAAAGGGTTTTTTCAACTTTTTCCACACGGTTTTCCACCTTTTTGCACTTTATTTTGTTAAAAAGACTGTGGAAAAAGTTGAAAACTCAATTCTGTGAAAAGTTAACATAATTTTCTGATTAATTTTTACAAATTTCGTTTGAGTGTGTTTTTGAGATAGTTTTAAAGTTTAAAAAATATGTTTATTTTTCCTTGAGACATCTTTGGAATAATCTTCGGCAGGGTACATAAAACTATCTTTAGAAAAAAAGAAAGGTAATGGGTGAAATTATGATAAAGGGAGTCAACAGGCAAGTTGTTGAAGTCAGAGAAACGGGCTGTGAATATTTTGAAAGAATTATCTTTTTTGTAAGGCCCGAATATGCATCGCTGAGCGAAGGTAAAATCAGGGAGCGCGCAAGTCTTATCGCCGGAGGCACGCCCTTGCCGCCGCCCACAAAAACAAAAGAAAACAGACTCGGAGGTGTTCTTAAGGTTATCCTCGGCACTCTTTGCGGTCTTGCGGCAGGACTTGCAATAGCATATCTTATCAAATAAGCACAAAAGGACGGAGTTACCCGTCCTTTCATAATTATGCGAGAGTATTGATAAACTTTTCAAAGGCTGCGATGCCTTTTTCGTCACGCTTGTATACACCTGCATGCTCAAGGCATTTAGCGAATACTTTGCCTGCTTCATCTTTTACAATAGCATCAACATTTTCCTTGGTAAAGGCATAGTTATCCTTGAATGAAGCAACCCATTCAGCGTGCTTTGCTGTTTCTTCTGTTGCTGCAAGGTCACTGCCGTCGATAATTGCATCGCAGACCATAGCAAGCTCTTTCTTGAGTCTTGAGGGAAGCACCGCAAGGCCCATAACCTCGATAAGACCGATGTTCTCTTTTTTGATGTTGTGAAGCTCCTTGTGAGGATGATATACACCGTCGGGGTGCTCTTCTGTAGTAATGTTATTTCTAAGCACAAGGTCAAGCTCGTATTTGTCGCCGCGCTTTCTTGCAATGGGAGTGATTGTGTTATGGGGTACACCCTCAGTTTCAGCGAAGATGAAGGCATCTGCATCTGTATATGCTCTCCATGCTTTAAGGATTACATCACCGAGCTCTACAAGTCTGTCTGTATCGGTACCGCTGAGTCTGAGAACCGACATTGGCCAGTTGACGATGCCCACACTGATATCCTCGAATCCTTTGATTGTATAATACTTGTCACAGCCTGCTTTAGCCATGGGGAACTCATAGTTACCGCCCTGGAAATGCTCGTGAGCAAGAATTGAACCGCCGACAATGGGAAGGTCAGCATTTGAGCCTACGAAATAGTGGGGGAAGAGCTTTACAAAATCAAAGAGCTTTTTGAAGGCGCTCCTATCTATCTTCATAGGTGTATGAAGTGAGTTGAATACGATGCAGTGCTCGTTATAATAAACATAGGGTGAATACTGGAAGCCCCATACACCGCCGTCGATTTCGATGGGGATGATTCTGTGATTCTGTCTTGCAGGGTGATTCATTCTGCCTGCATAGCCCTCATTTTCAACACAGAGCATACACTTAGGATATGAGCTCTGCTTTGCATTTTTTGCCGCAGCAATAGCCTTGGGGTCTTTCTCAGGCTTTGAAAGGTTAACTGTGATATCAAGCTCACCGTAAGCTGTGTCGCACTTCCACTTAAGGTCTTTTACGATACGGTAGCGTCTGATATAGTCGGTATCCTGACTGAGCTTGTAATAATAATCTGTTGCTTCAAGAGGTGACTTTTCATAAAGATCACGGAACTTGCCGATTACTTCGCTCGGTCTTGGTACAAGAGCACTCATAAGCTTTGTATCAAAAAGGTCTTTGCTTGTGATGTCGTCGCCGATAAGCTCCTTTTCTACAGCATAGTTGAGAAGCTCACTGAGAGTAGCCTCCAAATCTTCACATACACAATCGCCGTCATCGGCAGTGTACTCATCAATATGTAAAATCTCAAGAATGCGGTTTCTTGCAAAAATCTCGTCTTCCTTTTCAATAAGACCTGTTGCAAGACCGTAGGCAACTAATTTTTTTACACTCTGGCTTATCATATCATCTGTTCTCCTTAAAAATATATTTACCTTAATATAATACACCATAAACTGCGAAAAAATCAATAGTTTAGTGACAAAGAAAAGCACTTTGAATAAACTGATATTGAAATTATTTTTCGGAGGTTTTCTTTTATGGCAAAGAATTCAGCAAGCTTTCTCGGTGCAAATACACCTCAGGGCTTTGTTTCTTTTTTTGACGAACTGTATAATCCCTATGATAACTGCTCTGCCTACATTATAAAAGGCGGTCCCGGCACAGGCAAATCAACTCTGATGAAGGCTATTTACGCAGAATGTGAAAAAAGAGGCATTGCCACGGAAAAAATATACTGCTCCTCTGACCCCGACAGCCTCGACGGTCTGATAGTGCCCGATATGGCTGTCAGCATCGCTGACGGTACCTCACCGCATATTATAGAGCCTAAATTTCCGGGTGCCTGCGAAAACATAATCAACACGGGTAACTTCTGGGATAAAGATAAGCTGCGTCAGAGGGCCGACGAAATCCGTAGCCTCAGCCTTGAAAATTCATTACACCACCGCCGCAGTGCAAAATATCTCGCCGCCGCAGGTCACATTGCCGAAGAAAATCTAAGGCTCACTGCAAAATATACCGATAAGGATAAGGTCGAAAATTTTGCTTTCCGCTTTGCACAGAGAGAACTGCCGAAAAAGAAACACTGTGCACCGGGCAAAAAGAGCAAGCGCTTTATAAGCGCCGTAACCCCGAAGGGCAAAATCTTTCTCGATAAAGACATACGCGAAAATTCCTATAGGGTTATAGGTATAGAAGATGAGTTCTCAGCCGTATCAGGCAGCATTCTTGAAAGAATAGGCGAAACTGCCGTAAGAAACGGATATGATGTTATCTTCTGTCATTGTCCTATGAAGCCGAAAATGCAGTGTGAGCATATTATAATACCCGAAAAAAATCTTGCACTGATGACAATAAGAAGCGACCACAACATAAGTATTGAATTCGACCGCATCATTCACACTAAAAGATTCTTTTATGATGGCATAAATGAGCATTCGGCATATCTGCGCTTTAACCGCAAGTTTATAAGAGAGCTCACCGAAGAATCAATATCTGCACTTAAAGATGCAAAAGCAACTCACGATAAACTGGAAAAAATATATGTTGATGCAATGGACTTTTCTGCCCTTGAAAAGCACTGCCAAAGCATATGCAATTACATTTTCAGCAAACAATAATTGAATTACGGTAAACTTCGGGTTTACAAGACACAAATAAAGTGATATAATTTATTAAATTTTTTTAAAACAGAGGAAATTGATATGAATAAATGTTGGTTTGATTACAAAACAGTAATTCTTTCAGGCGCTTCAAGCGGTATCGGAAAAGGCATTGCCGAAAGACTCATTAAAGATCACGGCTGCAAGGTTGTCGGTATTGCACGTAATGAACAGCGACTTCAAAACTTCAAAGCTGAGCTTGGCGATAAGGGTGACAATTTCACCTACTACACCTTTGATGTGTCTCAGGAAGACAAGTGGCACGAGCTTGCCGAGACATTACAAAAAGAAAACATCCAGCCCGATATTCTTATAAACAATGCGGGTATATTGCCCAAGTTCGATAAATTTATGAATTACATTGTTGAAGAAATCAGATCAGCAATGGAAATAAACTTCTTCTCCTGCGTTTATTCAATGAACGCCCTTATGCCTATCCTTTTGAAATCAGATTCTGCCGCTGTTGTAAATATCGCTTCATCCGCAGCTCTCTGCTCTCTTGCAGGCACCTCCGTTTACTCTGCAAGTAAGGCCGCACTCAAGGGCTTTACTGAAGCAATGAGAGAAGAGCACAGAGACAACTGCTATATTGCTCTCGTTTGTCCCGGCTTTACAAAGACAGATATTTTCCGCAACCAGTCAAAGTCATCAGATAAGGCACAGAAGGCTATGGACTTAATCAGCACCGACTGCGATAAAATGGTTGACTATATCATCAAGGGTATGTGGAAGAAGAGAGATAAGATGGTTCTCGGTATGGATGCTCACTTTATGGATAAGGGCTATAAGGTCTTCGGCACAAAGTGCTCACTTATCAGCAGTAAGGTAATGAAGATTTCAGGTCTTGATATGTTCAAAAGCATTTTCGAATAATTTCA
>JAGBSR010000225.1 GCA_017631745.1 Clostridia bacterium
GATTGACATTCTGAATATTCATATCGGCTACTTCGAAACGTTTCTGAAGAATGCAAAAATTGCACAGCAGAAGTACGGCAATATGAGCCTGATGGCATCTGCATTGTTGGGGTGTATGTTTTTTATAATGGTAATATGAGCTGACGGAGGACATTATGGAAGTTGATTTGATATTTAAAATTGCGGCTATAGGTATTATTGTTGCGGTTATGAATCAGATACTGTCAAAATCTGATAAGGGTGAATATGCAATGCTCATTACACTTGCAGGCATAATTCTTGTGGTTGTAATGCTTATACCGGAAATTGAAGAGCTGTTTTCAAAGGTAAGAGGAATTTTGGACTACTGATATGATAATCAAAATTGTTTTTATAGGCATATGTGTCTGCATCCTTAATATCTTGCTCAGGGAGTATAAAAGCCCGTTTACTGTTATTGTGAACGCGTTTTTCATAATATCGGTGGTTACACTGATATTTGACTCAGCTTCTGATGCAGTGAGCACACTTAAGGATTTACTGAATATCACATCCTCATCGGGCAAAATGATTACCTGCCTTTATAAGTGTGCCGCAGTCTGTATTCTGTCAAAGCTTGCCACAGATATATGCAAGGAAAGCGGTAACAGCTCGGTAGGAGACATTATTGATTTTGCGGGCAGAATAATGCTTCTGATAATGGCAATGCCTTTTATCGAAACTATAATCAAAACAGCCGGTGCGTTTGTGAAATGAAAAGAATTTACTGTTTATTAATGATAATACTGTGTCTTATAAGTCTGACGGCTTTCAGGGTAACAGCTACAGAAAACGTGAACCTTGATAATCTTGAGGATGAAATTAAAAACAGTCTTAACGATGCAATTGACGGCGATGTGTTTGATATTCTGAAGGAAATAGGTATTGACAGCTTCGATTTTGACAGTATATACAATGCCTCTCTTTCGGGTATAACTGAATTTTTTGCTGAAACATTCACAGATAAAGTCAGATTCTGCTTCGGAAGTTTTTTCGAGCTTCTGAGTGTAGTTGTGCTTACAGGTGTAATAACTTCATTGTTTAAAAAAGATGCAGAAGATAACTTCATAAACATATTCGGAGTGATAATACTCACGCTCCTGTGTGTCAACACAATATCCGACACTCTTTCATCAGTTGTCAGTGTTTTGCAGATGAGCGGAAAATTTATGCTGTCCTTCGTGCCGATATACACTCTGATAATATCCCTTAGCGGTAACCCCGCAGGAGCTCTTACATATAACACATTTATCGTTGCTTTTGCCGAGTTCATTTCTTATGTTATCACATCGGGTGTCACTGATATGTTGGGGGTATTCTTTTCGCTTAGCATATCGTTTTCTCTGAACAGCGCCATAAATGTTTCAAGGTTGATATCGGCTTTAAATAAAGCCTTCACATTTATATTAGGTCTGATGGCGTCTTTGTTTTCAGGCATACTCAGCATAAAAAGCATACTATCCGCCTCAATTGACAGTGTTTCCGTAAAAGGTATAAGATTTCTTTTAGGTTCACTCATTCCTGTAATCGGCTCATCAATAAGTGATGCATATTCCTCTTTGATAGGCAGTATAAATATTATTAAGGGTTCTGTTGCAGTTATCGGTATTTTGGTTGTAGTTATAATTAACACACCGATTATATTTGAAACTTTGGCCTATTGTATTTCCTTTAACATACTAAGCTATCTGGCAGATTCGCTGTCAGCATCAAGGGTAGGAGATATACTGAGGTGCTTTTCCTGCGGTATAAGAGTACTGCTTCTCGTGTGCGTATTTGAAATGTTTATTCTTATTATATCAACGGGCATTTTACTGTCGGTAAAAAACGGAGGATAAAACAATGGATAAAATCAGGCAGTGGACACTCAGTGTCTGTGCTGTATCAATCATCAGCGGACTACTGATGTCAGTTTTACCGAAAAGCTCACAAAAAAGCTTCTTTAAGGTTATTGTCTCGGTTATGATGCTTTATACGGTTATGCAACCTATTATAAGCTCTAAGGGTATTGACTTCAGTGTTGATGAGTTTTTATCTGACAACTATCAGCTCAGTGAGACCTACGACAAATATGCAACGAGCGCTATGATAAAATCAGCCGAAAAAGCTATTGCAGATACCCTGAAAAATAAAGCTTACGAGCTCGGAATTGATTGCAATTTTACTTGTGAATGTATAGAAGAAAACGAGCAGATTATCGTATCAAGAATTATAGTTACTCAGTTGGAAAAAGCTGACAGTAAGGATATAATCATTAGAATGATATATGATTCAGGCTTTAAAGAAACCGATATCGTCTTTGAAGGAGAATAGTATGGATACTTCAGAACTGAAAAAGCTGTTCGAAAAGCTCAGAAGCGATAAAAAAGCCATATTTATAATTTCTGCAGGGATAATCGGAATGCTGCTTATCTTACTGTCTGATACAGGTACATCTGATAAAACCGCCTCAACTGAAACAAATGCAAACAAAAGCTATATAAGCCAACAGGAATTGGCAGGCGAAGTTGAAAAGCTCATTGAGTCTATCGACGGTGCAGGCAGATGCAAGGTTATGATTACATACAACAGCTTTGACGAGACAGTTTATGCATACGACAAGGACGAAAACATATCAGCTCAGGGCGAAACCGATTATTCGGGGAAATATGTAATTATCGACTCGGGCGACAAAGAGGACGGTTTAAGACTAAAAACAATTTTACCTGAAATAAAAGGTGTTGCCGTGGTTTGTCAGGGCGGCAGCAATCCCGTTATCAAAGAGCAGATTGTTGCGTCTTTGTCGGCTCTTTTTGATATAAGCTCAAATAAAATCAGCGTTGCCGTTATGGCAAAATAGGAGGAAAGCATATTATGATATTCAAAAGCAAACAGATTCTTACTGCCACATTGATTGTTGCCTTAGGTGCCGCAGTAGCCGTGAATTGGTACTACACAAACACGCCTGAGCATAGCGGTGAGGAAATTACAACCCAAGCGGTAAGCGGTAATCTCGGAGATTCACTTTATGTGGGCGGTACAACTGCCGCACCCGACGATAAGAATAAATCAACAACTGAAAGTAATTCAGACAGCAGTGACGAATATTTCGCAAAGGCAAAGCTAAAAAGACAGCAATCCCACGACGAAATCATTGACAGCATAGAAGATATCATAGACAGTGACAACATCGACAGCGATACTAAAAAGACGGTAACTCTCTTGCTGTCAGATTTCCAGTCAGATATCAAAGCTGAAACCGACACAGAAAATCTAATTGGCGCCAAAGTAAAAGGGTAGTGCTTGGTTGTAATAAATGATGGAGCTTGTCAGTTGATTTTGGAAAAAAATACATTAAATGACCTGCTTATACTGCAAATTACAGAAATAATCGAAAAAAATACAGAAATTTCTTCAGAAAATTTAACAATAA
>JAGBSR010000226.1 GCA_017631745.1 Clostridia bacterium
GCAGTTGGTTCAGTAACAGCAAACACAACACTTATTATGGGCGTTTCACTTGTTGCTATGGCAGGCGTTGTCAACAGAAAGAGCTTCTCATTAAAGGGCGGTCTTCTTCTCGCAGCTGCTATCGGCCTTACACTTCTCTCACTTTCAGGTTCACTTCCCACCTGGTCAGCATATGTGCTTTGGGCTATCTTCCTTGTATTTATGATCAGCAACCTTGTTGAAGGTAAAAAGGCAAGTGCAAGTGACGAAATCGACACATACGAAAAGAAAGAAGTTCCTAAAAAGATTCTCTTCTTTATTCTCGGCACAGCAGGTATCGTACTTGGCGCTGAATTCCTTGTAGGTTCAGGTCAGACAATCGCAAGAAGCATGGGCATCAGTGAAGCTATCATCGGCTTTACAGTTATTGCTCTGGGCACATCACTTCCCGAGTTTGTTACAACACTCACAGCTATCCGCAAAAAGGAAAGCGGTCTTTCAGTTGGTAACATTGTAGGTGCTAACATTATCGACCTTACACTTATTCTTCCTCTTTGTGCTATCATAAACGGTCAGCCTCTCCCCGTAGAGCAGATGAACCTCAATTTTGACTTCCCCGTATGTATCGCAGCTTGCGCTGTTGCAATTGTACCCACAATTATTGCAGGCAAGTTTAAGAAGTGGCAGGGTGTAGCTCTTCTTGCAATTTATGCAGGTTATATGGTTGCACTTGTACTCAATGAGGTTGGCGTGCTTGCATTAGCATAATCAGCGCGTTTTTGATTCTTTTTGCACGCTAGCAAAAAGAATGCCTGTCCGGCGAGGACACATAAAAAAGAAAATGAAAAGCAGTGAATTCCACTGCTTTTTGTTATAAGGAAGATAATACTATGACAATAAGAAAAGCAGAAAGAAAAGACATTGAAGCTCTCCTTGAAATATATAACCACGAGGTTGTTCACGGAGTATCAACCCTCGACATAAATCCGAGAACTTTTGAACAGTGGACCGACTGGTACGAAAACCACAATATTAAAAACCACCCTCTCATTGTGGCTGTTGATAACGGAACAGTTACAGGGTATGCGACACTTTCATCATACAGACAGAAAGAGGCATACGCTTCAACGGTGGAGCTGTCTATTTATGTGCATCCTGAGCACCGCGGAAAAGGTATCGGCAGTGTACTTATGAGCGAGATAATCTCTATAGCAAAGGCAGATGACACAGTCCATACGGTGGTGTCGGTTATCACTTCAGGTAATGCCGCAAGTGAGCATCTTCACGAAAAATTCGGCTTCACCTTCAGCGGTACAATCAAAGAGGTAGGTATGAAGTTCGGCGAATATCTCGATATATCAAATTATTATCTCATAGTATAGTATTAAATTTTTGTAAAACCCTTGATTATTGGGGAATAATATGATAGAATACAAATAATCCAAGGTATCCGAGTGGGCTCAAGCGAGTCCGCTCTTCTTTATTGCCTTGAACAATACAATTGAATATTTAAAAAGGAGTGATTTTAATGGCAAAGGGCGGTAATACCGTAAAAACAGTATGGGACATCGTTGAGCCTTTCGCAGATGAGCTCGGTCTTAAAATCTGGGACGTTCGCTTTTTAAAAGAGGGCAGCTCATGGTATTTAAGAATCTTCATCGACAAAGACGGCGGCGTTTCCATTGATGACTGTGTCGACCTTACCCATGCAATCAACAAACCTCTTGACGAGGCAGATCCCATTGAGCAGGCTTATTTCCTTGAGGTAAGCTCACCCGGTGTTGAAAGAGACTTAGTCAGAGACGAGCATTTCACAGCGTACATCGGCGAAAAAATCAAGGTGAAAATGATAAGACCCGTAGAGGGCAAAAGAGAGTTCAGCGGAATTCTCTCAGACTACAGCGACGGCAACATAACAATCAGCTTTGAGGATGAAAGCGGCTTTACTTTCACAAAGAAAGAGGCTTCCTGGATCAAGGTTGACGATTTTGATATGTAATAACAAATAAAAGTGTAAATTGAGAAAGGATTGAGTATAAAAAATGAACAAAGAATTTTTTGAAGCAGTAGCAATGCTTGAAAGTGAAAAAGGTATTTCTTCTCAGTACATCTTTGAGAAGATCCAGGCAGCTATCATCTCAGCTACCAAAAACACATACGGCAACAGAGACAATGTTGTTGTAGACATCGACCCCGAAAAGAAGATTATGAACGTATACGTTAAAATCGCAGTTGTTGAGGAAGTTGAAGAGCCCGCAGCTGAAATGACTCTTGAAGAAGCTCGCAACTATGATGCAAACGCTCAGATCGGTTCGTTCATCGAAATCGCACTTGAGCCCAAGAAGTTCGGCAGAATCGTTGCTCAGACAGCTAAGAGTGTTATCCGTCAGGGTATCAGAGAGGCTGAAAGAGAGCTCGCAAATCAGGAGTTCCAGAACAGACATCAGGAAGTTGTAACTGCAAAGATCAACATCGTTTATCCCGACACAGGCGATGCTCAGATTGAAATCGGCAGAGCTACAGCTATTCTTCCCAAAACAGAACAGCTTCCCGGCGAAAAGCTTGAAGCAGGTCAGCTTATCAAGGTTTATGTTGCTTCAACAACATCAGAATCAGGCACAAGCTATGCTCACATTTCAAGAAAGCATCCCGGTCTTGTTAAGAGACTTTTCGAAACAGAAGTTCCCGAAATCTACGACGGTACAGTTGAAATCATTTCTGTATCAAGAGAAGCAGGCTCAAGAACAAAGATTGCAGTAAATAGCCATGACGAAAACGTTGATGCTGTAGGTGCTTGCATTGGTCCCAGAGGTCAGAGAGTAAGCAACATCGTTGATATCCTCTGCGGTGAAAAGATTGATATTGTACGCTATAACGAAGACCCCGCACAGTACATCTCAGCTTCACTTGCTCCCGCTGAGGTGCTCTCAGTAATCGTTGACGAAAACGGTGCTAAGAGCTGCAGAGTTATCGTACCCGACAGTCAGCTTTCGCTCGCTATCGGTAACAAGGGTCAGAATGTACGCCTTGCAGCTAAGCTCACAGGCTGGAAAATTGACATTAAGCCCTTAAGCCAGGCAAACGACTAAGAGAAAGAGGGATAACTTTGGCACTTAAAAAGCAACCCCTCAGAAAATGCTTAGGTTGCGGAGAGATGTTTCCGCAGAAGGAGCTTGTAAGAGTAGTCAAGACAAAGATTAAAAGCGAAAATCCCGATGAGGAAGAAAAGTTTGAAATCAGCCTTGACCTTACAGGAAAAAAAGCAGGCAGAGGTGCTTATCTTTGCAAAAACGAAAGCTGTTACAACGCTGCAAGAAAAGCAAGACGCTTTAACAAAGCTCTCTCTTGTGAAATTCCCGAAGAGATACTCGAAAAAATGAGGCAGGAGATAAGCACAGATGAATGATAAATTTCTCAGCCTTTTGGGTATGGCAAGACGAAGCGGAAGAGTCAGCCTCGGGCATGATGCGGTAATAGGCAGCATAATAAAGAATAAGGCAAAGCTCTGTATTTTATCTTCAGAAGCTTCACAAAGACTTCAGAACGAAATACAGCACGCCTGCACATACGAAAACAAAAATATCCCTGTTTTAATTACAGACTATGATACATTGACCTTATCGTCAGCTATCGGCTCAAAAGCGGCCGTAGTAAGTGTTGATGATGAAGGTTTCGCAAAAGCATTACAGGAAAAGTACCTTACACAGAAAGGATGATACTATGCCAAGAGAAAAGTACAGAGTTCACGAAGTCGCTAAGGATTTCGGACTTAACAGCAAAAAAATCCTCGGTATTCTCGACACACATATGCCCGCCGAAAGAACACATATGGCAGCACTTGAAGACAGAGAACTCGATATTATTTTTGAAACAGTAACACAGGAAAACGCAGTTGATTCATTTGATGCTTATTTTGCAGCAGGCGAAAAGCAGAAGGCTGAAGAAGAAGCAAAGAAGGCAGCTCCCGTTAAGGAAGAAAAGAAAGAAGAGCCCAAGGCAGAGGTAGCTCCCAAGGCAGAAAACAAGCCCGCAAAGGCAGAGCCTAAGAAAGATGTTAAGGCTGATAAAAAGCCCGAAGGCAAGAGAGAAGACAAAAAGCCTCAGCAGAATCAGCAGCCTCAGAAAAACAATCAGAATAAGCCCCAGCAGAACAAGCCTCAGCAGAACAATGCTCCTCAGCAGAATAAGCAGGAAAAGCTTGTTCAGGCAAGAACAAAGGGCGAAAAGAGATATGTTGACACAAGAAGCAGCAATGTAGACCTCGAGAAATATAACGAGAAGTACGACGACCTCGCTTCACAGGGCGGCAGAAGAGATAACGATATGGCTTCAAGCAAGCAGAAGCTCAAGCAGAAGAGCCAGCAGTACAGAAAGCAGGGCACCCGCTCAAACAAGAGAGAGACCGAAGCTGAAAGACTCAAGAGAATTGCCGCTGAAAGAGCAAAGAAGACTCTCGTTGTAAAAATCCCCGATGAAATCACAGTTGCAGAGCTCGCAGCACTTCTCAGAAGAACAGCTGCCGAGGTTATCAAAGAGATGTTCAAGATGGGCGTTATGGCAACAGTGAACCAGACAATCGACTTCGACACAGCTGAAATCGTTGCAACCGAGCTTGGTGCAAAGGTAGAAAAAGAAGTTGAAGTTTCAATCGAAGAAAGAATCATCGACGACCACGAAGACACAGCAGAAGATCTTCTTCCCAGAGATCCCGTTGTAGTTGTAATGGGTCACGTTGACCACGGTAAGACATCAATCCTCGATGCTATCCGTAATGCAGGTGTTGCTGCAACTGAAGCAGGCGGTATCACACAGCACATCGGTGCTTACAGAGTGGACCTTGACGGTCAGATGCTCACATTCCTTGATACTCCCGGTCACGCAGCTTTCACATCAATGAGAGCAAGAGGTGCTATGGCTACCGATATCGCAGTGCTCGTTGTTGCTGCTGATGACGGTATTATGCCTCAGACAATCGAAGCTATCAACCACGCTAAGGCAGCAGGCGTTCAAATTATTGTTGCTATCAACAAAATGGATAAAGAAGGCGCTAACCCCGACAGAGTTAAGCAGCAGCTTACAGAGTACGGTCTTGTACCCGAAGAGTGGGGCGGTGATGCTATATGTGTACCCGTATCAGCTAAGACACATATGGGTATCGACAACCTTCTCGAATCAATCCTCCTTGTTGCTGAAATGGCAGAGCTTAAGGCTAACCCCAACAGAGCAGCTAAGGGTGTTGTTATCGAAGCAAGACTTGACAAGGGCCGCGGTCCTATTGCTACACTTCTCGTTCAGAACGGTACTCTTCGCGTTGGCGATATCGTTGTTGCAGGTCAGAGTGTAGGTAGAGTAAGAGTAATGCAGACTGAAAGAGGTACCCGTATCAAGGAAGCAGGCCCCTCAGTGCCCGTTGAGGTAACAGGTCTCAGCACAACTCCCGGTGCAGGTGACACATTCGACGTTGCATCAGACGAAAAGCTTGCCCGTGAGCTTGTTGAAAGAAAGATTCACGAAGCTAAGCAGGCTGAATGGGGTGCACAGCAGAAGGTTACACTTGATAACCTCTTCTCATCACTTCAGGACGGCAATATGAAAGAACTTTCAATCATCGTTAAGGCTGACGTTCAGGGTTCAGTAGAAGCTCTTAAGCAGAACCTTGAAAAGCTCACCAACGAAGAAGTACGAGTTCGTGTTATCCACGGCGGTGTTGGTGCTATCAACGAAAGCGACGTTCAGCTTGCAGGCATTTCAAATGCTATCATCGTCGGCTTCAACGTTCGTCCCGACA
>JAGBSR010000227.1 GCA_017631745.1 Clostridia bacterium
TCAGCCATGCTGCGAACTTCCTTTGCCCTTGTAACGGTGGTTTCAATGCTACCATTCTCGAGAAGATATGTTACCATACCTCTGAGCATAGCGTTTCTGTGATCAGTAGGTCTACCGAGTTTTCTGGTACCTGCCATTAGAAATCACTCCTTTACCGTTAAATAGAATTTGTTTTATTCGTCTTCACTGCGAAGATCAAGGCCGAATGAATGAAGCTTATTGATAACCTCATCAAGAGACTTCTTACCAAGGTTACGAACCTTCATCATCTCTTCTTCAGTCTTATTGATAAGATCTTCTACTGTGTTGATGCCTGCACGCTTCAAGCAGTTGAATGAACGTACTGACAAGTCAAGTTCCTCAATAGTCATCTCGAGAATTTTTTCCTTGGTATCCTCGCCCTTATCGACCATTATCTCTGTATCATATGCCTCACCTGAGAGGTCGCCGAACAGAGCGAGATGCTCGTTGAGAAACTTGGCACCGAGTGAAACAGCTTCTGTAGCTGAGATTGTACCGTTTGTCCACACTTCAAGTGTGAGTTTGTCAAAACCAATGTCCTGACCAACACGGATGTCGTCAATTGTATAGTTAGCCTTGAGAATCGGAGTGTAAATTGAGTCAATTGCAATTACACCGATTACGGGCTGCATGAGCTTTTTGTTCTGCTCTGCTGATACATATCCACGACCCTTGGCAACAGTAAGTTCCATATTGATGTGAGCATCTTTGTCAAGTGTGCAGATGTGGTGATCAGTGTTGATGATTTCTACTTCTGAGTCACACTTGATGTCGCCGGCTAAAACTTCGCCTTCGCCGCTTGCATCAATGTATACTGTTTTAGGTCCTTCACCATGGATCTTGAGAATGACGCTTTTAAGATTGAGTATGATTTCTGTAACATCCTCTTTTACACCGGGGATGGTTGAGAATTCATGAAGTACACCGTCAATTTTCACGCTGGTGATTGCGTAGCCGGGAAGTGATGAGAGAAGAATTCTTCTAAGGCTGTTGCCTAATGTCACGCCGTAGCCACGCTCTAACGGTTCAACGACTATCTTACCGTAAGTACCGTCAGCTGCTAATTCTGCAGTTTCGATTCTGGGCTTTTCAATGCCTATCATGCAAAACCCTCCTTATTAATTTGTGGATGTGTTTTACGCTGTAAAATCGAGTCTATTATTTAGAATAGAGCTCGACGATAAGGTGTTCTTCAACGGGAGTTGAAATCTGATCACGCTCGGGAAGAGCGAGCACCTTAGCTTCAAGGTTGTCACGGTTAAGGTCAAGCCATGCGGGGATGGGTCTTGATGCGTTAGCTTCAAGAACTGTCTTAATCTTAACGCTGTCACGGCTCTTAGCTTTGATTGAGATTACATCACCGGCTTTGAGAAGGTATGAAGGAATATCAACCTTTTTGCCGTTTACTGTGAAGTGAGCATGAACAACAAGCTGTCTAGCTTCTGCTCTTGATGAAGCCCAACCAAGTGTGTAAATTACGTTGTCAAGACGGCTTTCGCAGATACGAAGAAGGTTGTGACCTGTAACGCCTGCTTTCTTTTCAGCCATAATGAAGTACTTATGGAACTGACCTTCCTGGATACCGTAATAACGTCTAGCCTGCTGCTTCGCACGAAGCTGAAGACCATACTCAGAATTCTTTTTGCGGCTCTGACCATGCTGGCCGGGAGCATAAGAACGACGCTCAAAAGCACACTTGCCTGTATAGCATCTGTCACCCTTTAAAAAGAGTTTCTTACCCTCACGGCGGCACATCTTACATACCGCACCTGTATATCTTGCCATATGTTTGTACCTCCGTTATACGCGTCTTCTTTTGGGCGGACGGCAGCCGTTGTGAGGAATCGGAGTAACGTCTTTGATAAGAGTTACATCGAGACCTGCTGTCTGTAAAGCTCTGATTGCAGCTTCACGACCGGCACCCGGTCCTTTAACATATACTTCAACGGTTTTCATACCGTGTTCGATTGCAGCCTTAGCAGCTGTTTCAGCAGCTGTCTGTGCAGCAAAGGGAGTGGATTTTCTTGAGCCTCTGAAGCCCATTTCACCGGCACTTGCCCATGACACGGCGTTACCCTGTAAATCAGTGATGGTAACGATTGTGTTGTTGAAGGTGGATTGGATATGGGCCGCACCGCGATCAATGTTCTTACGTTCACGGCGACGGCGAATGTTGGTAGCTTTCTTAGCAACCTTAGCAGCCATAATTTTATCCTCCTATTATTTCTTCTTATTAGCGATGGTTTTCTTGGGACCCTTACGTGTACGAGCGTTTGTCTTTGAACGCTGACCTCTTACGGGGAGACCCTTTCTGTGACGTACGCCACGATAGCAACCAATTTCAATAAGTCTTTTGATATCAAAAGCTGTTTCTCTTCTGAGGTCACCCTCAACAGTTAAGTTGTTGTTGATAAACACAGTAAGCTTTGAAATTTCATCTTCTGTGAGATCTTTAACTCTTGTGTCGGGGTTGATACCTGTTGCTGCAATGATATCCTTTGCAGTCTTGTGACCAATACCAAAGATGTAAGTAAGAGCGATTTCAACTCTTTTATCTCTGGGAAGGTCAACACCTGAAATACGAGCCATTTAGTTGCACCTCCTAAATTGATTACGTCAATTAGCCTTGACGCTGCTTGTGCTTGGGATTCTCGCAGATAACCATTATCTTGCCTTTACGCTTGATTACCTTGCATTTTTCACATATTTTCTTTACAGAAGGTCTGACTTTCATTAGGAATTACCTCCTTTATGTTACTTAGATCTCCATGTTATACGTCCACGGGTCAAGTCGTATGGAGACATCTCGACTGTGACCTTGTCACCGGGAAGAATACGAATGTAGTTCATTCTGAGTTTTCCCGATATGTGTGCTAAAATCTTGTGACCGTTTTCGAGTTCGACCTGGAAAGTTGCATTAGGCAGAGCCTCAACAACTGTACCTTCGATTTCGATCATATCCTGTTTTGACATAACTTTAACCCCCTGGGTTTGCTATTTTGTTAAGTGTTTTTCTTAGCATTTTGTCTGTTGCCATTGAGTCCGGTTCAAGGAACATTTCTGTTGCCTGAAGGTGCTTCGGATTTTTGTACTTGGGCTTATCCAGCCTTCTGTGCTTGCCGTCACACACCATAACCTTTTCATTTTCAAAGCCTGCTATCACTACCAGATCACCTTTATCGTGTCCGGCTGTTGATTTCATAACCTGCCCTATCTTCAGTTCCATACGTCACCTTATATCTTAGTGAGTATCACGGGGCCGTCTTTTGTGATAGCCACCGTATGCTCAAAGTGGGCTGAGAGCTTTCCGTCGGCGGTCTTGATTGTCCAACCGTCGGGGAGCTGCTTGATTTTTGCAGTGCCTTGGTTAATCATCGGCTCAATAGCGATTGTCATGCCCGGTAACAGGCGTACGCCTCGGCCGGCTGTACCGTAGTTTGGTACACTTGGGTCTTCATGTACTTCTTTGCCGATGCCGTGGCCCGTGAATTCACGGACAACGCCGTAGCCTTTATTTTCACAGTAACGCTGAACCGCGGATGCTATATCGCCCATTCTGCCGCCGGGTACCGCGTACTTGATAGCCTCATAGAGACTCTCTCGTGTGGTATCCATCAGCCGCTTTGCCTCGTCACTTACGTCACCGCAGGCAAAAGTAGCAGCATTGTCGCCGTTATAGCCATTGATTCTTGCTCCTAAATCTATTGAAACGATATCGCCTGATTTAAGAATGCGTTTTTTACTGGGAATGCCATGAATGACCTCATCATTTATGGAAATGCACGCAGTAGCCGGAAAACCGTATAAGTTCAGGAAGTTTGGTTCAGCTCCCTGACTGATTATATAGTCATGGGCAATCTTGTCAATTTCCCAGGTTGAGATACCCGGTCTGACAGCCTCACCGGCCACCTTAAGTGCCTCTGCCGATATTCTGCAAGCCTCTCTCATAAGAGCGAGCTCGCGAGTCGTCTTCAGCACGATCATGCTTATTCCTCCAAAGCCTTCTGAACAAGAGCTGAAGTATCTTTAACTTCTTCCTGTCCTTCAACTATGAATAATTTGTTTTTCTTTGCGTAAAAATCCTTGAGAGGTTCGGTCTGACTGTGATATACATCAAGTCTGTCCTTAACCGTATCAGGATGGTCGTCAGCTCTGATGATGAGCTCTGCGCCGCAAGCGTTGCAGATGCCATCTTTCTCAGGCTTTTTGTAAAGCAGGTGGTATGAGTTACCGCAAGCGGGACATACTCTTCTGCCTGACATTCTCTCAA
>JAGBSR010000228.1 GCA_017631745.1 Clostridia bacterium
AATAGTAATAAACTTTTCAGGAAGCCTCGTGCTTCCTGTTTTTTGTTTCTGCTGAAGGTCGGGCGGCGGCTCCATACCCGAACTTCGTTCGGGTCGGCTACGGCAGTAGCCGTAAATCGTTTTGCGATTTAATGGAGCCGCCTCTCGCCTTTACCACCAACTTAAAATAAAAAAAGGACAGACCTGCAATTTGCAGCATCTGTCCCTTAAGGCTTAATATTTAGTTTCAATTCTTATCTGCAAGGGCAGAGTGATAACTGAGTCTGATACGATTGCGCCCTCTTCAAAGCAGAGATAATACTGATAGTTTTCGGGCTCATAATAGAAGTCGGAATCTTCAACTATGACAGTGCAGAGAATATTGCCGCCGAAATCCTCACTGATTTCCGCTGTCATATTTGCAGAAACCTTCTGAATAAGAGAGGTGCCGACCATCTGATAAAGATAGACCTTGGTTGCCATAAGGTTTTCGCCGAGATTGTCGCCTATAGTCAGCACCACTTCGTCGAAAAATTCGTCTTCGGGAATTTCTTCCAGGTTGTAGCTGCTGATTTTCATATAGGTTCTGCCGTCGTCGGATTTGTCGCCGTTTTTGCGGTTTGTGCTGACGAGTGTAGGTTCTTCCAAGGGTTCGGTTATTTCTTCTGTTGTGGACTCCGCCGTAGTGGTTTCAGTGGTAGTTTCCTCGGTAGTGGTCTCTTCTGTTGTAGTTTCTTCGGTTGTTGACTCTTCTGTTGACTCCTCGGTGGTTTCTTCTGTAGTGGTTTCTGTTGTTGTCTGAGTGGGAGGAGCAAGAGTTGTTGAGGTGTGCTCGGTGGTAGTTTTATCCTTGCCGTCTGAGCCTGATTTGACGATTAAAGCCACAACCAGAGCTAACACTATAACGAGGCCGAAAACAAGGAAGTACCAACGTTTTTTTGGTGATTCTTCATCATCGTAATCGTTGTCATAAACATCGTCGTATGTTTCTTCTGTTGCTTCCTCAGCAGGGTATTCGTAAGTGTCAAATCTGATACCGCTGTTGTCGTTTATTTCAAAATTGTTTGCCCGAGGCATAACGGGAGCACTCTGCTGATAAGGGGTGTAGGTTTCAAGCTGAGAGAGCATAGCGAGAGGAGAAATATATCTCTCGTCTGCCTTGTAGGCTGTTGCTTTTGAAATTATATTTGTGAGCTTGAAATCTGCATTTGCAGGTGTGGGGAAGGCTTCGCCTCTCATACATTTCGCAAAGGACTGTTCTCTGTCTGAAAGAGATATGGGTGCCGGATAAGGCGGTAAGAAGGGCAGTCGGTTGTTGTTAAGAAGCTTGTAAAGAAGTATGCCCAAAGCATAAATATCCGATGAGGCATCTCTGAGATAGTTTTTATGATAGAGCTCGGGAGCAATATAAAGAGAGCCGTCGGTTGTTGTGCTCTCGTAATCGTAAAGACCGAAGTCACCGAGCTTGTAGTTGCCGAAGGAGTCAACATAAATGTTTTCAGGGGTTATGTTGTGGTGTACTATGCCTTTTTCTCTGAAGGCGGCCATAGCTCTGCAGATGTCCTTGCCTATTCTTACGGTGTCCTCTTTGCTTATATTTTCAAAGCTGAGATAGTCACTGAGAGGAGTGAGCAAATCAACCAGCATAAGCACATAAAAGCAGGAGGACTCTCTTACGATGGTGAAGTTATGCAGAGAAACGATGTTTTTATTATATGAAAGAGAACGCATCACAGTCATATTACGGCTCACATTCTGCTGCAGCAGGTCAAGATATTCATCAACGTTGTTATACTTGCCCGATGCGATGACACGGCTGAGCTCTCTGTCGCTTGAGGGGAATTTGACTGTTTTGAGTCCGAAATAATCCTTCTGCACTCCGTCAGTTCTGTAGGCTCTGTAAAACTTTGAGTTTTTACCTTCGGATATTTTTGTTTCGATATATACCGAGCCGAATAAAGGCTCCATATCTCTGAGCTTTTCTATGTTCAATCTGAAGGCTCCTTTCCTGGAATTTTAAAATAACTGTATAGTTAATAATATCATTTATGTCTGTTTAAGTCAAGTTGATGATGACTTAAGACAATTTATACGAAAACACGGCGTAAGGTTAATATATTTTTTACACATCAAGGTGACTGTATCTATTGATTTACGATGAAAAAAGTTGTAAACTATAGTATAATGCGATATTGTGTCAATATTTGCGGTATTGTAGTAATTTTATATATATAATATATATCATAATCAGTTTAATAAAGGTGAAAAAAATTGAAAAAAATTGTTATAATTTTGTTTCTTGTTGCAGTTTTATCGGCATATCCGATTTTTAATATAGCAGGAATTTCAAGAAGTGCAATTGGGTCTGCTGAAGCGGACTTTTCAGAGGGTAACGGTGTTATTGAAAAGCTCTGGAATTTTGATGTGAAGCTTGCTCAGAAAAATGTTAAAACAGCTCAGGAAAAAAGAACTGACCCTACGGGCATAAAGCAGAAGGTGAGAGATACCTTAAAAAATCTCGATAACGGCAAAACGACCTACAGAAAGGTTTTCAGAAATGTTTATATTGTCGGCGACTCTCTTATGGACGGTCTTGAGGCATATGATATTCTCAATTCAAACCATCTGATTACTCAGGTAAGTGCCAGCCTTTATCATCTTAACGACAATGTCAAAAAAATCATAAAAATCAATCCGCCGGTGCTTATTCTGCATTACGGTGTGAATATGATTGCAACAGAAAAAAAGTATCTGAACAACTATATTGCGATGTATACGGATATCATCGAAAAGCTTCAGGCTTCTCTGCCTGATACGAGAATCATAGTCATCGGTATTTTCCCTGTTGACAGAGATATTGCCAAGGCAAAGCGTTTCGGTATGATCGGCGAATATAATAAAAAGCTCAAGGCTATGTGTAAGGAGCTGGATGTTGAGTATATGGACAGCTCTGCTGTTTTAAAGGCTCACCCCGAGTGCTACGGCAGTGACGGAATACATCTGTCAAAGGCTTTTTACGAGAAGTACTGGCTGAGATTTATTATCAAAGAGATGGAGATTGTGGGATGAATAAGCACAGAGTTTTTGAAATAATTTGTGTTGTTTTCTTGGCTGCTTTTATTCTCTTTATGTCGTCAGGTGATTCTTACAGCGACAAAACCGTTGATGAGGTTTTTGAGTTTCTGCCTCAGAGTGCAGAGTTCAAGGAATTTCAGAAGATTGGCAAGAATAAAATCAAAGAAGAGTTCGGCTTCGAGTTTGACAGCATAGACTCCTTCGTTTACTATGCCAGCGATTCTGTTATGACAGTTGATGAGCTTATGATTATAAAGCTCAAAGAAAATGCCAAAGCTGATGATATAACCGAAAAGATAGAACAGCGTGTTAAGGAAAAGCAGATTCTTTTTGAGGGGTACGCTCCTGAACAGAGTGCCCTTCTTAAAAATTATGCCCTCTCTTATAAAGACGGATTTATCTTTTACTGTGTTTCGGAAAACTCAACCGATGCAATGATATATTTTTTGGAAAGCTTAAAATAATTCAGAGGTGGAATAATGGTTTTCAGCAGTGCCGTATTTCTCTTCGTCTTTTTCCCGCTTACAATGATAGTTTATTTTATGGTGGGCAGAAGCGGTGACGAAGAAAAAGATATTGCAAAGAAAAACTTAATATTATGCCTTGCGAGTCTGATATTCTATGCCTGGGGCGAGCCTGTTTACATAGTGCTTATGTGCCTTAGCATATTCTTCAACTATCATCTCGGACTCGATATGGACATTCACAGAAATGACAGCAGGAAAATGAAGTCCCTGCTGATTTTTGGCGTATGCTTCAATCTGTTTATGCTGGGCTTTTTCAAATATGCAGGCTTCATTGTTGATAATATAAACTCTCTTTTCGGCCTTGATATTGAGTATGAGGGTCTGCCCTTGCCTGTCGGTATTTCTTTCTATACCTTCCAGATTTTATCTTATGTTATAGATGTCTATAAGGGTCAGGTAAAGGTGCAGAAAAAGATTGTCAATTTCGCAACCTATATCACTATGTTCCCTCAGCTTATTGCAGGCCCTATTGTGCAATACAGCGACATTGAAAAGCAACTCAATGAGAGAACCGTTACCATAGATAATTTTTATGACGGCATAATATATTTTATAAAGGGTCTTGGCAAAAAAGTACTTTTCGCCAACACAATCGGTGCAGTATACAGTGACATTATTGCTCAGGGTATCGGTGAGACCTCTGTGGTGACTGCTTGGATATGCATAATCTGCTACACACTTCAGATTTATTTTGACTTCAGCGGCTACAGCGATATGGCAATAGGTCTGGGTAAGATGTTCGGCTTTGAGTTTGTGCAGAACTTCAATTTCCCCTACAGGGCAACAAGCATCACCGACTTCTGGAGAAGATGGCATATAAGTCTGAGCAGTTGGTTCAGAGACTATGTATATATCCCTCTCGGAGGCAACAGAAAGGGCGACCTTAGAACAATAATCAACATTCTCATTGTCTGGTCTCTGACGGGTATGTGGCACGGTGCTGCCTGGAATTTCATTGCCTGGGGTATGTTTTACGGTGTGCTTCTCATTGCCGAGAAATATCTGCTCAAATCCGTACTCGACAGAATACCTCTTGTGCTCAGACATATAGGAACTCTTATAGTTGTTATGATAGGCTGGGTCTTCTTCTCAAGTGAAAATATGACTCAGGCAACGGACTTTATAGGTGCTCTTGTGGGTATGGGCAACGGAAAAATTATAGATAATCAGGCTATGTATCTTTTAAGTGAAAACTTCTTTGCGATTTTGGCTATGGGTCTTAGTGCGGCAGGCGTATTTGATATGATATCCACAAGAGAGGAGACAAGGCTTTACAAGAGCCTTAAGAGTGCTCTCTATCTTGTGATTTTCGTGCTGTGTATCGCCTACCTTGTAAGTGAAACCTATAATCCCTTCTTATATTTCAGATTTTAACCGAGGAAAATAATTATGAATACAGACGATAAAGAAATCTTCCTCGAAGAAAATGAGGAAGATAACGAAGAATTTTACGACTTCAGATATAATAGTCTCAAGAAAAAGGGCGCCATTGTCAGCCTGATTATGATATGGCTTTTCTGCTTTATTATTTTCGGTGTGGCAGGTCTTCACTTTCTTACGGCAGACAGTGATTTTTCTGAGAGTGAAAACCGTGTACTTGCTGAGTTTCCTAGGCTTTCGGCGGCAACAGTTGCAGACGGTAGCTTTATGAGAGACTTTGAAACCTATCTTACAGACCAGTTTCCCTTCAGAGACGGCATTATATCTCTGAAAACCCTGACAGACAGAATTGTCGGCAAGAATGAGGAAAACGGTGTCTACATCGGCAAAAACGGATATCTCTTTGACTCTCAGACGCCTCTTGACAAGAGCTTTGCAAAGAAACTCGGCAAGGCAGTGCTGGAGTTTAAAAACAAGCATCAGGATTTGGAAACGGCCTTTTTGCTCGTACCGAACTCATCCTATGTCTATTCGGAATATCTGCCCGATTATCTCGAGACGGATGATCAGAGATGGCTCATCAGAGCTCTTCACAGACAGATGGAAGATGACAGTATACTCTGGCCTGCGGCAGCAAAAATTTTAAAAAGCAATGCCGATGATGCTCAGCTTTATTACAAGACCGACCACCATTGGACCACAAGGGGAGCATACCTTATGTTTAAGGAAACAGCACTCTCGTGGGGTCTTGAAAAGGATGAGAAGTCCATTGATAAAAAGTTTGAGTTTTATGAGGTTTCAAATACCTTTGAGGGTACTCTGGCGTCAACCTCAGGTGTTCACGATGTCAGAGATACCGTTGAGATATGTGTGCCCAAAAAATCTGAGGGTACCTATGTGGTAAATCTTGAATCTTCGGGAGAAAAGACAGCATCGCTGTTTTTTAAGGAAAAGCTCAAAAACAAAAATCATTATGAGGTTTTCCTTGGCGGAAACTATGATAAGGTTATCATCACAACAGTTTCTCAATCCGACAGAAGTCTTCTTCTTATAAAGGACTCATATGCCAACTGTATGATTCCTATGCTGACACCATATTTCAATAAGATTGTTGTCATCGATCCACGTTATCTCACCGACAGTCTTGACAGTATAATCAAAGAAAATGACTTCACCCATATGATGTATCTTTATAATGCAAATACACTTTTTGAAGACAGCTCTCTGATACCCTGTCTTGAATCATAATACCAATCCCTCGTTTTACGGGGGATTTTTTGTTTGATTTAAAAAGTGAAAAATAAAAAAAGAGACTAATATTTTAAGTGGTCTCTTTCGTTTGTTTTACTATCCACCGAACTGTTTTCTTAATGCTTCTCACCCTATTGGGGTTCAAGTCCCTTATGCTGTTTATTTTATGTCAGATAAAAAACAACTCAGCA
>JAGBSR010000229.1 GCA_017631745.1 Clostridia bacterium
ACTTGACTCTCGGCCTGCGGGCCTCGGTCATTCGCGGTCACAACAGTCCACCGGACTGTTGCTCTGTACCGCTCCTACTTCAAGTCCCTTATGCTGTTTATTTAATGTCAGATAAAAAACAACTCAGCAACCTTTTGGTTACTGAGTCTTGGTGCGAGAGACGGGACTTGAACCCGTACGAGCTGCCCCACACGCCCCTCAAACGTGCGCGACTGCCGATTCCGCCACTCTCGCATATTCACTTCACTCTCTCGAGTGCTCGTATACTATACCACTTTCAAATGGGTTTGTCAATACTTTTTCCGAGATTTTTTTCAACTTTTTTCGCAGATGAATTTCTGCCTTTGCACGGCGGGGAAGCGGTATCGGTGTTGCCTGATTTTACCGCGTACAAAAACTGATTTTTTTGCCGTAAACCTCTTGATTTTTATATTTCGCTATGCTATAATACCGCAGATAAAAATGAGAGGAAGGTAAAAGGTATGTGCAAAATGGCAATAACTCAAACAATCTGCACTTCACTTTTTGCTTCTTTAATTTCTGTTATCGATAATATTTTTGTTTTTTGCGAGTAACTTTTTTGTTGCTCGCTATTTTTTTGTCAAATCTTTCTTGATTTATATAAATATATATTGTATAATTACTGAATAAAGGTTATAACTGAAATTTGTTTGTGATAACCGTAATCACAAAAGGAGATAGAAATCAATGAAACACTTACTCAAATTAATGGACTGGTCAACGGAAGAAATTATCAGCACTCTTGACCTTGCCGACAGACTTAAGGAAGAAAAGAAAAAGGGTATCAGACACCCCATTCTTGAAGGCAAAACTCTCGGTATGATTTTTGAAAAGTCATCCACAAGAACAAGAGTTTCCTTCGAGGTTGGTATGCACGAGCTCGGCGGTCAGGCTCTCTTCCTTTCTTCAAAGGAGCTTCAGATCGGTAGAGGCGAACCTGTTGAAGATACAGCAAGAGTTCTCTCACGCTTCCTTGACGGTATTATGATAAGAACTTTCGAGCAGAAAGAAGTTGAAGCTCTTGCAGAGTACGGCTCAATTCCCATTGTCAACGGTCTTACCGACTACTGTCATCCTTGTCAGGTGCTTGCAGACCTGCAGACAATCCGTGAATATAAAGGCTCACTTGAAGGCAAGAAGCTCTGCTATATAGGCGACGGTAACAATATGGCAAACAGCCTTATCGTCGGCGGTATCAAGACAGGTATGAAGGTTGCGATCGCTTGCCCGAAGGATTATCAGCCCGATGCTGAGATTATGAAGTGGGCTTCAGAAAACGGCGACTTCCTTTGCACAGATAACATTCTCGAGGCCGCTGCAGGCTCAGATGTACTCTATACAGACGTATGGGCATCAATGGGTCAGGAAGGCGAAGCTGAAGAGAGAAAGAAAATCTTCAAGGACTATCAGATCAACGACAGCGTTGTTGCAGTGTCAAACGAGGGCGTTATGGTACTTCACTGCCTGCCTGCTCACCGTGAGGAAGAGATTACAGCCAAGGTATTCGAAGAGCACGCAAATGAAATCTTCGACGAGGCTGAAAACAGACTTCACGCTCAGAAGGCTGTGCTCGTTAAGTGTATGGTAGACTGATATTCAATTTGTTAAAAGTTACAGAATATATATGAAAGGAAACTTCATCTTAGGGTGAAGACGGTGCAATTAATGAAAAAGCGTTATTTGGTACTGAGTGACGGAACAGTATTCGAGGGCTATGCTTTCGGTGCTGACAAAACTGCAATCGGTGAGCTTATCTTCAACACAAATGCTGTAGGCTATATCGAAACTCTCACAGACCCCACCTATTACGGACAGATTGTTTTACAGACATTCCCCATGATAGGCAACTACGGTATTATCGAGTCAGATTTTATCGGTGAAACCAAGCTCAGCGGTTATGTTGTAAGAGAGTGGTGTCAGGCTCCCTCAAACTTCAGATGCGAATATGATATTGATAAGTTCCTCAAGGATAAGGGTGTTCCCGGTATTTACGGTGTTGACACAAGAGAGCTGACTTACATTCTTCGCGAAAACGGAAGCACAAATGCAATTATCTGCGACGAAGTTCCTGCAAGCCTTGATGAAGTTAAGAACTATAAAATTGTCGGTGCTGTTGAAAATACAGGCAGCCAGGAAGTTTCGGTATATCTTCCCAAGACAGAAATCAAAAAGCACATTGCTCTTGTTGACCTCGGCTCAAGCAAAAACCTCGAGGTAACTCTTATGGATAAGGGCTACAAGGTAACAGTAGTGCCATATAACTTCAAGGCAGAGGATGTTCTTGCTCTCGGTGCAGACGGCGTAATTCTTACAGAGGGCCCCGGCGACCCCAAGGATTATATGTCAATCGCAGAAGAAATCAAGGGTCTCTTCGGCAAGCTTCCCATGTTCGGTATGGGTCTCGGCCATCAGCTCATGGCTCTTTCTCAGGGCGCTGATACATACAAGCTTTCCTACGGCCACCACGGCTCAAATCAGCCCGCAAAGATTGCAGGCACTGCAAGATCACTTGTTATCTCACAGAACCACGGCTATGTTGTCTGCAAGGACAGCATCAAAAAGGGTGAGGTAAGCTACTATAGTGTTAACGACGGCACCGTTGAGGGTATCGCTTATAAGGCTGATAAGGCTTTCTCAGTGCAGTTTGAACCCACAGATGAAATCATCGCAGAATTTTTAAAAGGAATGGAGGAGTAATCAATGCCGCTTAATAAAGACATAAAGAAAGTACTTGTTATCGGTTCAGGCCCTATCGTAATCGGTCAGGCAGCTGAATTTGACTATGCAGGCGCACAGGCTTGCCGCGTACTCAAGCAGGCAGGTATGGATGTTGTACTCGTTAACTCCAATCCCGCTACAATTATGACAGATAAGGCTCTTGCAGACGAAATCTACCTCGAGCCTCTTACAACAGAAACACTCAAGAGAATTATCAAGCTTGAAAAGCCCGACTCACTTCTTGCAGGTCTCGGCGGTCAGGTTGGTCTTACTCTTTCAATGCAGCTCTGGAAGGAAGGCTTCCTTCAGGAAAACGGCGTAAAGCTTATCGGTACTGACGTTGAAGCTATTGACAAGTCTGAAGACAGACAGCTTTTCCGTGACACAATGGAAAGCATCAATCAGCCCTGCATTCCCTCAGAAATTTCATACGACATTGAAACCTCACTTCAGATTGCAAAGCAGATCGGTTATCCCGTAATCGTTCGTCCTGCTTTCACACTCGGCGGTGCAGGCGGCGGTGTTGCATATAACGAAGAAGAGCTCAGACTTATCGCTAAGACAGGTCTTGACGCTTCACCTATCACACAGATTCTTGTTGAAAAATACATCAAGGGCTGGAAAGAAATCGAATTTGAAACAATGCGCGACTCAGCAGGTAACACAATTGCTATCTGCTCAATGGAAAACTTCGACCCCGTTGGCGTACACACAGGCGACAGTATTGTAGTTGCTCCCGCACTTTCACTTTCAAGCAAGGAATACGGTATGCTTAAGAAGGCTGCTCTCGATATCGTAAGCGCTCTTAAGATTGTCGGCGGCTGTAACTGTCAGTTTGCTCTTAATCCCGATTCCTTCGAATATGCTGTTATCGAGGTTAACCCCCGAGTTTCACGTTCATCAGCTCTTGCTTCAAAGGCTACAGGTTATCCCATTGCTAAGATGACAACAAAGCTTGCTCTCGGCTATAACCTTGACGAAATTCAGAACGACATCACAGGCGAAACAAGTGCTTGCTTCGAGCCCTCAGTAGACTATGTTGTTTGTAAGTTCCCCAAGTGGCCCTTTGATAAGTTCATTGGTTCAAGCCGTAAGCTCGGCACACAGATGAAAGCTACCGGTGAGGTTATGTCAATCGGTCAGTGCTTTGAAGAAGCTATTATGAAGGCAGTGCGCGGTGCAGAGATTTCACTCGACTCACTCAATGCTGCTCCCATCAGCGATAAACCTATCCTTGAAAGACTCGAAGAGCAGGACGACAGAAGAATCTTCACTATCTTCGAAGCTATCAAGGCAGGCATCTCAACAGATACAATCAACGAAATCACAAGAGTTGACAAGTGGTTTATTGAAAAGCTCCGCAACCTTGCAAACTTCGAAAACGAAATTCAGGGTAAGGAAATTGATGAAGAAACCTATATCAGAGCTAAAAAGCTCGGTTATAACGACAAGACTCTTCGCAAGTTCTGCACATTCCCCGAAAGCTTCCATAAATCAGCAAGCTACAAGATGGTTGATACCTGCGCAGCTGAATATAAGGCAACAACACCTTACTTCTATTCATCATACGACAAGGCTTGCGAATCAAGACGCTTCAAGCGCTCAGGCAAGGACGTTGTAATGGTACTCGGTTCAGGTCCCATCCGTATCGGTCAGGGTATCGAATTCGACTACTCAAGCGTACACTGCGTATGGACTCTTAAAGAGCTCGGCTATGATGTTGTTATCGTAAACAACAACCCCGAAACTGTTTCAACAGACTATGACACAGCTGACAGACTTTACTTCGAGCCTCTCTGCGAAGAGGATGTAATGAACATCATCGAGGTTGAAAAGCCCATCGGTGTCGTTGTTGCATTCGGCGGTCAGACAGCTATCAAGCTCACAAAATTCCTTGATGATAACGGAATCAAGATTCTCGGCACATCACAGGAAGGTATTGATACAGCAGAAGACAGAGAAAAGTTCGATGCTCTTCTTGAAAAATACGGCTTTATGAGACCCAAAGGCTGCGGTGTTATGACTCTTGAAGAGGCTCTCGAAGCTGCAAACAGACTCACATATCCCGTACTTCTTCGTCCTTCATATGTTATCGGCGGTCAGAATATGACCATCGTACACAACGATGTTGAAGTTGAAAGATATATGAAGAAGATTCTCTCAACAGGTATCGAAAACCCCGTGCTTGTTGACAAATATATGAGCGGTACTGAAATTGAGGTTGACGTAATCTCCGACGGTAAGGATGTTCTTATCCCCGGTATTATGCAGCACATCGAGCGCGCAGGCGTACACTCAGGTGACTCAATTGCAGTTTATCCTCCTTTCTCACTTACAGATAAGATGACTCAGACAGTTGTTGACTGCTCAGAGAAGCTTGCTCTTGCTCTCGGCACTAAGGGTCTTGTAAACATCCAGTATCTTATCTATGAAAATCAGCTCTATGTTATCGAGGTTAATCCCAGAGCTTCAAGAACAATACCTTACATCAGTAAGGTAACAAATGTACCTATGGTTGATCTTGCAACAAAGGTTATGGTCGGTACTCCTCTTAAGGATTTAGGCTACGGCACAGGTCTTTACGAAGCACCTCCTTACTTTGCAGTCAAGGCTCCCGTATTCTCATTTGAAAAGCTCAACGATGTCAACTCCTACCTCGGACCGGAAATGAAGTCCACAGGTGAAGTTCTCGGTATCGGTAAGACACTCAACGAAGCACTCTTCAAGGGCCTTACATCATCAGGCATCAAGGTAGAAGCTAAGGGCGACAAGAAAGAAATGGGCGTACTTCTCAGCGTTGATGAGCACGACCTTGACGAAATCGTTTCAATCGCTAAGAAGCTTCAGGACCTCGGCATCAACATCTATGCTGCTAAGGATACAGCAAGAGCTATCGTTAACCTTGGTATCAACGTAACTTACGTAAAGGGTATCAGAGAGTCAGATTACTGCTTCAAGCTTCTTGAGAGCGGCAAGATCAACTTCATCGTTTACACAGGCGCACTCTTTGATTCAACTATGGATGATTATATTTCACTCCACAGAAAAGCTCTTCAGCTTGGCATCGCTTGCTTCACATCACTCGACACAGCAAATGCTATGCTCGACATTATGGCAAGTAACTACAGCCAGCAGAACACAGAGCTTATCGACATCAACTCGATGCGTAAGACAAGAAATACCCTGAAGTTTGCTAAGATGCAGGGTACCTGCAACGACTATATTTTCATCGACAACAGAGACGGCAGCATCACTTGCCCCGAATCACTCTGCATTAACTTCTGCAACCGTCACAGCGGTATCGGCGGCTACGGTATCGTACTCATCGAAAACTCAGATATTGCAGATGCAAAGATGAGAATCTTCAACAGAGACGGCTCAGAAGGCAAGACAGCAGGTAACGCTGTGCGTTGCGTGGGTAAATATCTCTATGATAAGGGTATTGTTACCAAGGAAGAGCTCACAGTTGAAACAGGTGCAGGCATCAACAAGCTCAAGCTCTATGTTTCAAATAAGAAGGTAACATCCGTTCAGGTTTATATGGGCAAGCCTACCTTTGAGGCTAAAGAGCTTCCCTGTACTCTCGACGAGGGTGAAATTATTGACTATCCCATCACCATCGGTGCAAACAGCTATAATATCACTTGCCTTGGTGTCGGTAACCCCCACTGTGTAGTCTTCCAGAGAGATATCGATTCACTTGACCTTAATGCAATCGGTCCTAACTTTGAATATGCTGATATCTTCCCCGAAAGAATCAACACAGAATTCGTAAGAGTAGTTAACAGCCACACTCTCAAGATGAGAGCTTACGAAAGAGGTAACGGTGAAACATTTGCTTGCGGTACAGGTGCTTGTGCTGCGGTTGTAGCAGCTGTTAAAAACGGCTTCTGCAAGATGGGCGAAGAAATCACAGTTAAGCTTAAGGGCGGCGATCTCGCTGTAACATACAACGAAGACGGCATCTACCTCACAGGTAATGCAGTACTCGTATACGAAGGCGAAGCTGAATATTAATAAGGAACTGCCATATTAAGCGCAGAACAAAAAGCAAAACTTAACAGGTATTTTCTTCTTGAAGATACCTGTTAAACTATGTAAAGATACGGACAATAATAGAGCAAAAGTTGCTTTTTTAGTCGCTTTTTCAACCGCTCGGAGTATATTCATACGCCTTCGGGGTGAAGAAAACGCCTTCTGCATCTTAATCTGACAGTTCCATGTATAAGGAATTTTATTATGAAAATAGGTAATATAGAAATAGACTCCCGCACTGCTGCGCTTGCCCCTATGGCGGGTGTTGCGGACAGAGCCTTCCGTGAAATCTGCCACGAATACGGTGCAGGTTATGTTGTCAGCGAAATGGTCAGCAGCAAGGGCCTTACAATGTGCGACAGAAAGAGCAAATCTCTTCTTTTGCTCAGTGATATGGAGCGACCTGCCGCTGCACAGATTTTCGGCTCTGACCCTGAAATTATGGCGCAGAGTGCTGTCGAGTGCCTTAAGTTCAATCCCGATGCTATCGATATCAATATGGGCTGTCCTGCACCTAAAATTGCAGGCAACGGGGGAGGGAGTGCTCTTCTGAAAGACCCTGATCTTGCCGAAAGAATAATGAAAAGTGTCCGCAAGGCTGTTGATATTCCCGTGACGGTAAAGATAAGACTCGGTTGGGATGCGGATAACATCAACTGTGTTGATATGGCAAAGCGTGCTGAAAATGCAGGTATGGATGCCATCACAGTTCACGGCAGAACAAGAATGCAGATGTACGCTCCGCCCGTTGACAGACAGATGATTGCCGAAGTCAAGAGAAATGTCAGCATTCCCGTAATAGCAAACGGAGATATAGTTGACGGCATATCCGCGGCAAAAATGATTGAAGAAACCAACTGCGACTACATTATGGTGGGCAGGGGAGCTCTCGGCAGACCCTGGGTATTCAGTCAGATAAATGCATATTTAAAGCACGAAGCTGTTTTACCCGAGCCGCCTGTAGCCGAAAGAATGAGAGTTATGGTGCGCCATATCAAGCTTATATGTCAGTATAAGGGTGAAAGAGTCGGCATAAAAGAGGCGAGAAAGCACGCCGCCTGGTACATTAAAGGCATACACGGCGCCGCTCAGTACCGTCAGCAGGTCGGCACTCTCAGCAGTATTGAACAGCTTGAAGAGCTCGCTTATAAGATTACTATGGAAAATCTTTAAAAGGAAGTGTCTGAAATGACAGACTCAACAAAAATAATATTCGCCAACCATGAAGTCAGAAAAACAAAGCTTCAAAAAACTTATTTTATTGAATGGGTAACGGAATATATAAAAAATCTCGGTTATGAGGTTAAAATTGAAAAAGGTCCCTTCGGGGCAAGAAATATTGTTGTAGGAGATGTGAGTAAGGCAAAAGCTATTTTTACTGCTCATTATGATACTTGTGCAGTTATGCCTCTGCCTAATTTTATCACACCGAAAAGCATTGCCTGCTATCTTCTGTATCAGCTTTTTCTCAGCGTGTTTATAATAGCTCTGCCTGTTGCCGTAGCTTTTATCGTCGGTTTGTTAGAGCCTATGCTTATGCCGATTGTTACTTTTGTCGGTATATATGCAATAGTAGCTCTTATGATGTTCGGTCCTGCCAATAAACACACTGCAAATGATAATACCTCAGGCGTTACAGCTGTTTTAGATTTGTTGACCGCTTTGCCCGAAGATAAAAAGGGAGAGGTTGCATTTGTTCTTTTCGATTTGGAAGAAGCAGGACTTCTAGGCTCTTCTGGATTTGCTAAAAAGCACAGAAAAGAAATCAAGGATACACCTCTTATAAATTTTGACTGTGTATCTGACGGCGAAAATATTATCTTTGCCTTAAACCGCAAAGCAAAAAGCTTTAAAGAGCAATTGGAAAATGCCTATATATCCGATGGAAAATTCAGTGTCGAAGTTTGTCAGAAGGGAGTTTTCTATCCATCTGACCAGATGAATGTACCCTTGGGTGTAGGTGTGGCCGCACTCAAAAAGAGCAAGAAATTCGGCGTTCTTTATATGGATAAAATCCATACAAAAAAGGACACGGTGTATCAGCAGGATAATATAGATTTTCTTGTGAAAGGCTCTTTGAGGTTTATCGACAGTATACAGCCCTAAAAAGTGATAAAACCACAGTGAAAATCCTTGATTTTTAGGCTGAAAACTGATATAATATCTAATCAATGTGTAAATTACTCTAATATGGAGGGAAATATATATGAAACGTACAGAAATCAGTAAGCTCTATGAAAACGCTGAACAGTTTACAGGTGCCCCCGTAACAGTTTGCGGCTGGATACGTACCAACAGAGACTCAAAGGTTTTAGGCTTTATGGAGCTCAACGACGGCAGCTGTTTTAAGGGCGTGCAGGTTGTATTCGAAAAAGACAAGATTGACAACTTTGCTGAGGTTGCAAAATATAATGTAGGTGCTGCGGTTATCGTTGAGGGTGACCTTATTCTCACTCCCGAAGCTAAACAGCCCTTCGAAATCAACGCTACAAAGGTGACACTTGAAGGCGCATCTGCTCCCGAGTATCCTCTTCAGAAAAAGAGACACTCACTTGAGTACCTCAGAACAATTGCGCACCTTCGTCCCCGCACAAATATCTATTCAGCATCATTCAGAGTACGCTCAGTGGCTGCTCAGGCTATTCATCGCTTCTTTGAAAGCGAGGGCTTCATCTATGCACACACACCTCTTATCTCCTGCAGTGACTGTGAGGGTGCAGGTGAGATGTTCAGAGTAACAACTCTCGATATGGAAAATCCTCCCAAGGATGAAAACGGCAACATCGACTACAGCGAAGACTTCTTCGGCAAGAGTGCATTCCTTACCGTATCAGGTCAGCTTCAGGGCGAAATTATGGCTCAGGCTTTCGGTAAGATTTATACCTTCGGCCCCACATTCAGAGCTGAAAAGAGCTACACACAGCGTCACGCAGCAGAATTCTGGATGATCGAGCCTGAAATTGCTTTCGCAGACCTTATGGACGATATGGCACTTGCTGAAAGAATGATCAAGTTCGTAATTAAATATGTTATGGAAAACTGCAAGCAGGATATCGAATTCCTCAATCAGTTTGTTGATAAAGGTCTTGTTGAAAGACTTACAGCAGTTGCTTCATCAGATTTTGCACGTGTGACATACACAGATGCAGTTAAAATGCTTGAAGAACACAACGACGAGTTTGAGTTCAAAGTATTCTGGGGCTGTGACCTTCAGACAGAGCACGAGAGATATCTTACAGAAACTATCTTCAAAAAGCCTGTTTTCGTTACATACTATCCCAAAGAGATCAAGGCTTTCTATATGAGACTCAATGACGACGGCAAGACAGTTGCTGCCTGCGACCCTCTGGTTATGGGCATCGGTGATA
>JAGBSR010000230.1 GCA_017631745.1 Clostridia bacterium
GCAGGCTCAAGACCGATAAAAGGATAATCGGGATATTTCTCTCTCAGGCACTCTGCCGCCGCACTTGTAGCGGTGTTACAGGCAATAACCACACTCTTTGCCCCCCGTGCCATCATTTTTTCTGCAAGAGCAACTGTTATTTCACGAATCTGCTCTTTGGTTTTGGTACCGTAGGGTGAATTGGCTGAATCGCCGAAGTATATATAGTTTTCATTTGGCATAATACGGTGAAGCTTGCGAAGCACCGTTATACCACCCATACCCGAGTCAACAACGGCAATGGGACTTGATTTTGTTATCATATTTTTCCACCTTAATTCTTGCAATCTCAGATTGCATATCGAATTGCCGCAGGCAATATATTGAGCCGTATGGCATATCGAGTTTGCGAAGCAAACATATCGAGGACACGGCGCACCGTGTCCCTGAATATTATCTGTTTATGCAAGGACACCCAATGGGCGCCCCTACAATTTTATTTTACTTGCTTGGCGGGAAGAACGCAATTTTCACCGCACACTCCCCCGCGATTCTGCATTTTGCATTCTGCACTCTGCATTCAGAACTTACGCTCTGTGCCACTTAACGCCCTGAGGTGTGTCCTCAAGCACAATGCCCTGAGCCTTGAGCTCGTCACGGATACGGTCAGCCTCTGCCCAGTTCTTTGCCTTTCTTGCATCGTTACGAGCCTGAATAAGAGCTTCGATTTCATCGTCAAGGCTCTTTTCAGCGTTTCTGTTATAGAGAAGACCGAGAACATTCATAAGCTCGTCGAATACCTTGATAGCATATTCAACGAGAGCCTTTGACTGAACACCGTCGTTTACATTAAGGTTGATTTCTTTTACAAGCTCGAAGATAGCACCGAGAGCCTCACCTGTGTTCAGGTCGTCTTCCATAGCTTCGATGAACTTGTCTTTCTTAGCATCAATAGCTGCAATGATTTCTGCATCCTTCTCGCCTGCTGTTTCTACTGCATTCTGAAGTGCGAAGTCCATATTGTTACGGCAAGTGTAAAGTCTTTCAAGTGAAGCCTTGCACTGCTCGATAGCATCGAAGCTGTAGTTGATGGGGCTTCTGTACTGGCAGGAAATCATAAGGTAACGGATAGGCTCATAGCCGTACTGATTAGCAACGTCACGGACTGTGAAGAAGTTGCCCAGTGACTTTGACATCTTAACCTTATCAACAGTGATAAAGCCGTTGTGCATCCAATACTTAGCAAAGGGAGCACCGTTGCAGCATTCGCTCTGTGCAATTTCGTTTTCGTGGTGAGGGAAGATAAGGTCCTGACCGCCGCAGTGAATGTCGATAGTTTCACCGAGGTAGTTTCTTACCATAGCTGAGCATTCGATGTGCCAACCGGGTCTACCATGACCCCAGGGTGATTCCCAATAAGGCTCACCGGGCTTAGCGCTCTTCCAGAGAGCGACGTCCATAGGCTCTTTCTTAACTTCACCAACATTGATTCTTGCGCCTGCTTCAAGGTCTTCAAGAGGCTGATGTGAAAGCTTGCCGTATTCATTGAACTTCTTAGTGCTGAAGTATACGTCGCCGTTTGCTTCGTAAGCATAGCCTTTCTCGATAAGAGTTGATACGATGTCAATAATCTCATCGATATTTTCAGTCGCCTTGGGGTGCACTGTTGCTTCACGGATGTTCATACCCTTAGCATCTACCCAGAACTCTTCAATATACTTTTCGCTGATATCTTTGAAGGTTACACCCTCTTCGTTTGCACGGCGGATGATTTTATCGTCAATATCAGTGAAGTTCTGAACGAAATTAACCTTGTTGCCTCTGTATTCGAGATAACGGCGCATTACGTCAAATACGCAGAGAGGTCTTGCATTACCGATATGGATAAAGTTGTAAACGGTAGGACCGCAAGCGTAGATTTTGAACTCGCCGGGGGTAAGAGGTATAAGCTCTTCCTTGTTTCTTGAAAGTGTGTTAAAAATTTTCATTGTTGTTCCTCCAACTCTTTTATTTTCATTTCTAATTTTTCTATCTGATATTTAAGTCTGCAGAGCTCCTGTGATACCGGGTCGGGGGTATGCACATGGTCGAGCTTATCGACTTTTTTACCATTTTGCTTGACAACTCTCGCAGGTGAGCCGACGGCTGTGCAGTTATCGGGTATCTCATTGAGTACCACCGAGCCTGCCGCCACATTTGAGTTGTCGCCTATTTTAAAGGGACCGAGCACCTTTGCGCCTGCACCTACAAGCACATTATTGCCAAGGGTCGGGTGTCTTTTACCGTGATCTTTACCGGTACCACCCAAAGTCACACCCTGATAGATGGTGCAGTCGTCACCAATGATAGCAGTCTCACCGATAACTACGCCTGTGCCGTGGTCGATGAAAAAGCGTCTGCCAATCTGAGCACCGGGATGGATCTCTATATTAGTTTGCTTCACACAGTGCTGAGATATAGCACGTGCGAGAAAAAACATCTTATGATTGTAGCACCAATGGGCTCTTCTGTAGGCTCTGACAGCCTTATAGCCCGGGTAAAGAAGCATAATTTCAATATTGCTTCTTGCTGCAGGGTCTCTGTCTTTGACACACTGCAAATCTTCTCTTAATCTTTCAAACATAAAATCACCTTTATCAAATTCGGAATTATGAATTCGGAATTCGGAATTGCGTCCGACTTTCCGATGATGGGCAACTTGTGTCCGCAGATTTAAGTTGCCACTATAAATTGTCAATAGCTTTATATATTAGCATTTATTTCTTTTACTATCTCAAGAACTTTAATTTCACCGTCAACTAGCATTTCACGGATTTGTTGAGAGTTCTTTTCGTCTGCTTTGTTTTCCCAATAAATTTCAGCTAGTCTGAGGTTTTCTTCTTTACTGAGCTGTCCTCTGAAGCATTTGTTGGCATCGCCCACAAAGCAATTGCCGTTGACCTCTAATTTTACAATACTGTAAGTAGGTCTGCCGATTTCAGCAAAGTATCTGCCCCAGCTTTCTGCTTCTTCTATAGTTTCAGATACATATAAACACGCCATTCTTGATGGGTATTGAGGATAACTTTTCTGCCTGATTTCTTCCAAGGCTAATTCCCTCAATGCTACCGAAGTGTGATGTTCTAAAGCTTCAGCGTCATATTTATCAGGATTAGCATATATATCATTCACAACATCCGCTTTTTCGTATACTCTCTGATAAACTCCGCTATGATGCTCATCGTCAAATATAATCTTTTGTCCGACACACATTGGTCTGTCCGTTACTACATGATATACAATCACTTCAATAGCACTCCTATTAAACCTCAAACCCTCTTGGCGGGAAAAATCTCACCTTTTTGACGAGGCTACCCCGCAATTCTGCATTCTGCATTAAAAAAACGCCTCGGGTGCTAAAGCACCAGAGGCGTATAACGCGGTTCCACTCTGATTTATAACTTACGGGCAACTACTATCGCCTTACCGTTAACGCCGGTTTACGCCCGAAGATACTAACTTTCCCCACGGGTGCTGATGGGTGCATTTCGTCACGTCTTCAACAAGGCACTTTCACCTGACTGCCTCTCTCTGAGAAGAAGAGTATGTGAGAACTTCTCCCTTTTATCGCATTTCGATATTATAGTATATTATATACAGTTTCGGCGGAATTGTCAATGGGTATTTGAAAAGTTAGGAGTTAGGAGTGAGGAGTTAAAATATACTCTTCCACATTCCTAATTCATAATTCCTAATTATAACATATCTACAGGTGTTATCTCCGCTTCAACAATCAGTTCACCGTTAAGATTACCCTTAACTACGCCTTTGATAAACTGACCTGCTGTTAATTCCTCTTCGCTTGAAATTATTACCACTGTATCAATTTCAGGAGCATCCATATAGCTTCTGCCGAAATACAGCATTTCCTCCTCGTCGAAGCCGTCAACAATAACTGTAAGCTCCTTGCCCACAAGTGCTTCAAGCTTATCTTCAAATATGCGCTGCTGCTGAGCGTTCATAATGCTTGCACGCTCAATTTTCACGTCTTCATCAATCTGATTTGCCATTGTTGCCGCAGGGGTGTCCTCTTCGGCAGAGTAAGCGAAACAGCCGTATCTGTCAAACTTCATCTCATCTGCAAATTCGGAAAGGCTCTCGAAGTTTTCGTCGGTTTCCCCGGGGAAGCCGACGATGAAAGTCGTTCTGATTGTGATGTCAGGGATTCTCGCTCTGAGCTTGTTTATAAGTGCAGTGA
>JAGBSR010000231.1 GCA_017631745.1 Clostridia bacterium
CCCATAATACCAAAACGAAAATTACTCATATCAATTCTCCTGAACAATAAATTTTATTTGTTTTATTGATTTTCCAAATAATCCGCTACAAAAGCATCAACATCAGAAAAGCGTTTTATTTTTATTCCCACTTTATTGCATACCTTTTCATATTCTTCCAGATACTTATCATAAATCAGCACATTATCCGTCAACCTTTCGGGATTGTATTCATCCATGATATTGTAGTCACCGATATTGAACTCAGCCGAAATATCAGATAGCATATAATTAAAACAGCACATATTTACAAAAGAAGAGAACACATCATTTTTATTTGCCGCTTGCTCAACCTTATTTCTCCAGTTCGAATAGAGTTCCTCGTAAGTACCTGTAAGCACTGCAGAGGGATCTGCTTTTGGCTTTTCCTGATGTACGTATTTTTCTACATATAAGATCAGACTTTTCAATAAATCCCTTATTTCAGAAGCATCCTTGCTTGCAGCTGTTTTTCTCATATTATCTGAAAACTCATCGGATACGGGAAGATTTGCAATTTCATCAAAAGTTCTTTTCACACCAAGTCTGAAATACTTTCCGTGATAGAGCATAACTGCATTCAAAAGACAATCCATTACGCCAAAAGCCTTTAATCGCACCTGGCCTAACGTGTTACATAAAAGTGCATCGGCATATGCCACTTTTGCTTTTGTTATCAGCTCATTAACTCTTTGGAAGCGTTCATCCGATTCTAAAAACAGTTTTGTTTCTTCTCTTAATTTACACAGTTCAGCATATGCCTTCTGATTCTTTACATATATCACTTCAGAAACCATTAATTTTGAAATATGAGCATGATGACACTGGGCTTCATGGTGCAGGTTATTCCAGTCTGTACAGTAAATATCATAACCGACTCCGCTATCATTCAGAATAAATCCCGTTCCGAGCTTACGGCCCTCTTCATCCTGAATCAGAATAAGTAAATCCAGATCTGATTTAGCGTAATCATCTCCTGTAGTAACTGAACCGTACGCACCAATAAGAGCCACGGAATCCGGATACAGACTTTCCGCTTTTTCTATGATAGCGTTTATTATTTTACGATTCACTGTATTCATAATAGCACACCGCCAAAATTTTATTTATGATATGATTATAGCACACTCAAAAACAAAATGCCACCCTTACGGATGGCACAAAGTTATTCATAAGTTATCGCAATCTCGCCATATACACTCCGCCGTTATCTTTCAGCCACTTATTGCATCTCCTGTATTCAGGAAATACTTTCTCAACCTCGGCATAAAACTGCGGTGAATGATTCATATGCTTTCTGTGACAAAGCTCGTGTACCACAACACTGTCAATAATCTCAAGAGGAAACAGAGCCAACAGACAGTTGAAATTCAGATTACCCTTTGATGAGCAGCTGCCCCAACGGGTACGCTGACAACGGATAGTGATTCTGTTATAGGTTACGCCTATTTTCGGGGCGTAGTACTGTACCCTCCGAGAAATGATTATCTTAGCTTTCTCGGCAAGAGCTTTTATCTCTTCCCCTGTAAAAGGCTCTGCATCGCTGATAGCCTGTTCACGTTCCTTTATTTTAGCAAGATTTTTCTCAATCCAAAGCTTTTTAGATTCAATAAAGCTGTAAATCTCTTTATCCTTCATATGCAAAGGCGCACGGGCGATGATTTCGCCGTGCTTGAGTTGGATTGATAAAGTTTTTCTGTCGCTACGAATGATTGAAATTTTAGGTTCAATGCTCATTATATTACCTCATAGATTGCTTTGCAAATCCAAGCTGACATACTATTCAAGACACAACAGCAACGCCCTCAGAAAATCTGCATCATTCTGGGCAGTTCTCTTTTTCGGTCCCTTTGTTCTGTTTCCTGCCATTCTCTCCTTTTTGCCTATAAAACGAGTGAAAAGGAGATTTTCTATATTGCTGTCGGTGTAAATGAGTCCGTTCTGATTAAGCGCCTTTGCGCCCTTACCAAGCACCAAAGCCGCAAGACCGTAGTCCTGAGTGACAATTACGTCGCCCTTTTCCGTGAGGTTTGCAATACGGCAATCGGCAGAGTCTGCACCCTTATCAACGACAATAGTTGTTGCTCCGTCTTTTTCAATAGAATGGGTATTGTCACAGACTATAATACATTCAAGACCTCGCTCTTTTGCTGTGTTGACAGTTATATCTACAACAGGACAAGCATCAGCATCAATAATTATTTTCATAAAGTCCCCTTGAATTAATACTTATGTTAATTCATTATAACACTTCATTCTACATTTCTCAACACAATTAAACAACAATATTTTAATCACAGTCAAAGGCATAAAAGACATTGAAACTTTTACATTTCAAGGTCATAGAATCAAATGTGCTTTTTTCGCATATTTTCTGACAATTTGCAAGGTTGTCGGGTTTTTAAATTTCTGACGTAGATCTGCTATATATCAATCTGACACAATACAGTTTGAAAATCAGCTTTCTGAACATTTTATCTAAAAACACCTGTTAATTTTCAGGAAATTATGTTGTCTTTTTATCCTTATAATGTTATTATTATAAAGAATATACATAAAGGAATGATCTGATGAAAAATCTTATTTCAACTCCCATAGATATTTACGGCAGAACAGCAGAAAACCGTGTTCTTTTTCAGCCTATGGAGGGCTGTGACGGGAATTCTGACGGTGATGTACATATACTGACCATACGCAGATATCTTCGTTTTGTCGAGGGTGCTCCCGGTATAATATGGTTTGAGGCTACAGCTGTATGTAACGAGGGCAGAGCAAACCCGCGTCAGCTTTATATAAACGATGACACTGTCGGCGGATTTAAGGCTATAGTCAGTGAAATCAAAAGAAAATCAAAGGAACTTCATGGCTTTGAGCCTCTTGTTATCGTTCAGCTTACCCACAGCGGTCGATACAGCAAACCTAACGGCTCCCCCGAGCCGATTATCGCATATAGAAATGAGCTTTGGGAAAAAGGCAAGGAAGATCAGCCCTTCAATGTGGCTACCGACGAATATCTTGATACTATCCCTGCTATGTATGCTAAAGCGGCAAAATTAGCCCTTGAAGCAGGCTTTGACGGAATGGATGTAAAATGCTGTCACGGCTATCTTTTCAATGAATTACTCAGTGCCTACAACCGTGAGGGCAGATACGGCGGCTCACTAGAAAACAGAACAAGACTTTATTTTAACTGCATCGACGCTGTAAAAGATGCCGTCGGTGACAAAGCTTTCGTTACTACAAGACTTAACTCCTGCGACTGCTTCCCCTACGGCTATGGTTACGGTGTAAATGAAAATGAAGAAATCGACCTTACAGAAACCAAGGCTATCATATCAGAGCTTCAGGAAAAAGGAATCGAGCTTGTAAACCTCACTATCGGTAATCCCTATCTGATTCCTCACACCAACAGACCTTATGCAGTTAAAGCTCCCGAGGACGGAAATATCGGTATGAAGAGAGTTTATGATGTGACGAAAGAAATCACCTCAGCCTTCCCCGATATGAAATTTGTTGTTTCGGCTCTGACCTTTGAGGGCGAAAATGCAGTTGATTATGCAGAAAAATTACTTACCGAGGGTGTAGGTGATATTGCAGGCTTCGGCAGAATGACCTTTGCTTATCCTACCTTCTATAAGGATTATCTTGAAAAGGGTGCACTCGACAAAAGCAAGGTATGTATCAAATGCAGTAAATGCTCAGAGCTTATGCGTGCAGGTACTGTTTCAGGCTGTGTAATCAGAGACAGCGAATGCTATATGCCCTATTATCAGGAATATGTAATGAAGAAATAACCCCTCCGTCAGCCTGTTGGTTGACACCTCCCTTTTCAAGGGAGGCAAGAAGATGTATTATATTAAATATTTGAAGGTGAAAATTATGGTTGCAGTTGTGACAGGCGGCAGCAGAGGTATCGGCAAGGGTATCGCCGAAGCACTGCTGAAAAAAGACTTTACAGTTATTGTTACCGCAAGAAATAAAGGCGTAGAAATTGAAGAGCTTGAAAAAGTGTATAACAAAAAAGTTATTTTTGTACCTTGCGATATTTCAAATGACGAGGCCAGAAAAAATCTCGCCTCATTTGTAAAAGAGAACTTCGGCAAGCTCGATTTACTTGTTAACAATGCAGGTGTTGCTCCGAGAGAAAGAAAGGATATACTTGAAATCACTCCCGAGGATTTCGATTATCTGACGGATATAAATCTTAAAGGTACATTTTTCGTAACTCAGGAACTCGCTCCCCTGCTTATGGCAAACGAGAAATCAAGAATAGTAAACATCTCATCTATGTCAGCTTATACCGCTTCGGTAAGCCGTGGCGAATACTGCATTTCAAAGGCAGGCATTTCTATGATAACAAAACTTTTTGCCGCAAGACTTGCAGAGTACGGGGTAAGTGTTATCGAGATTAGACCAGGCATAATCGAAACCGATATGACCGCCAAGGTCAAGGAAAAATACGAAAAACTTATAGCCGAAGGTATCACTCCTATAAACAGAATGGGCAAGCCCGAGGATGTTGCAAAGTGCGTTGTCTCTGTTGCAGAGGGCAACTTCGATTTCTGCACAGGTACAGTAATTGACTGCGACGGCGGATTTAATGTGAGGCGCTTATGAGAAAAATATATAAAGCTATTGTAATAGG
>JAGBSR010000232.1 GCA_017631745.1 Clostridia bacterium
AAGATAAAGGGTTACGGCCTGAAAGACGGCGACAAAATCATAGGTGTCAACGGTGAGTCTGTTGCAAACGGAGAAGAGCTTATAGCTACTATCGGTAAGGATGAGGACTACAAGATTGATTTTACCGTTGAGCGTCAGGGAGAAAAGGTTGATGTCCAGGGCGTAAAAATGGCAGTTGTGACTGTTTTTGACTTTGTTATTTTAGGCGAAAACAAGAATGTAATCAATGTGACAAAAAACGCCTTCGGATATGCTCTTTCAATGGGCAGACTTGTTTATCTGAGTCTCTTTGATTTACTCAGAGGTCAGTACGGTATGAACGATCTTGCAGGCCCAATAGGCACTATTTCCGTCATTACAGACATCGCTGAAGAAAGCATAGCAACCTTTGACTGGTCGCAGATGTTTATGATTATGGCGATGATTACCATCAACATCGGTCTTTTCAATCTTCTTCCCGTACCTGCTCTTGACGGCGGACATCTCTTCTTTATGTTCTTCGAGCTGATATTCAGAAAGAAGATTCCTCAGAAATATGAGAGCTACATTCACGCTGCAGGCTTAGTGATATTACTCGGCTTTATGGCGATTATATCGGCAAGTGATATCTGGAAGCTGATTTCAGGCAGAGGATTTTATTAAGAATGCAGAATGCAAAATGCAAAATGCAGAATTGCGGGCGAGGTTGGAGTAAGAACAACTCTCAGCCCGCCGAATAAGTAAAGTTCTTTTGATTACTTTTCGTAGGGAAAAGTAATGCCTGCCCGGCGAGGACAAAATTACAGAAATGTGAGTAAGGAGAAAGTTATGATAGAAAGAAGAAACTCAAAAAAAGTTAAAGTCGGTAATATCTTTATCGGCGGTGACAGTAAAATTACTGTTCAGTCTATGCTTAATATTCCTGCTCACGACAGCGACGGAAATGTCCGTCAGGCTCTCGAGCTCGAGAAAGCAGGCTGTGAAATCATCCGTCTTGCAGTGCCCGATATGGAAACTATCGCTACAGTAAAGGCTCTGAAAGAGGCTCTGACCATTCCCGTGGTGGCTGATATTCACTTCGACTATAAGCTTGCTCTTGCTTCTCTTGAGGCAGGCGTTGATAAAATTCGCATCAACCCCGGCAATATCGGCAAGGACGAAAATGTAAAAGCAGTTGCTATGGCTTGCCGTGAGAGGGGAGTACCCATCAGAATTGGTGTAAACTCAGGCTCTGTTGAAAAAGAAATCTTAGCTAAATTCGGTGGCCCGACACCCGAGGCTATGGCTGAAAGCGCTATGTACCATGTTCGCCTTTTAGAAAAATACGACTTCGATGATATTGTGATTTCCATTAAATCTTCCAATGTCAGCAATATGATTGCCGCCTATGAAAAGGTGGCTGAAATGTGCAATTATCCTCTTCATCTGGGTGTTACCGAGGCGGGTACTCAGAGAATGGGCCTTATCAAGTCAAGTATCGGTATCGGCTCACTTCTTACCAGAGGCATAGGCGACACTATCAGAGTGTCTCTTACTGCAGACCCCGTTCAGGAAATCTATGCAGGCTACGACATTCTTAAATCAATCGGTCTTGATAATTCATCACCGAAGCTTGTTTCCTGCCCAACCTGCGGCAGAACAAAAATTGACCTTATCGGTCTTGCAAATGAAGTCGAAGAGCGACTTCGCAATGTTAAAAAGAATATCACCGTTGCTGTTATGGGCTGTGTCGTCAACGGCCCCGGCGAAGCAAGAGAAGCCGATATCGGCATTGCAGGCGGTGACAAGAGCGGACTTATTTTCAAAAAGGGTGAAATCCTCAGAAAGGTCAGCGAAGACGAAATTATTGACGAGCTTATGAAAGAGATAGATATGCTGTAAAAATTACAGCTTAAAAGAGATAGAGTTACGAGTAATTTAACGGAGAAACAATAAAAAATGAGTAACAGATTTACCGACCTTTTCGGCGGTTTTGAAAACGAAAGACTGCAGGAAGCCTTTGCCGACTTCGAAATTAAAAATGTAAAAATATCAATGGAAAAAAAGAGCATTGTTATCGATGCTTTTTTTGAACGTCTGGTAACCTTCAATTACATAGCCAAGGCTGAAGAAATTTTAAAAGAAAAGCTTATGGTAAACGAGGTTAAAATTGAAAGTCAGATGCCCTCAGAGTGCTTCAGCGAGGGCTATTATGGCTCTCTTATAAAAGAGCTTAACCTGACTCTTGCCGCTTCTACGGGCTTTTTTGAGGGCAGTAGCTGTAAGTTTGACGGCAGAGTCCTCTCTTGTGAGCTTATGCATGGCGGTAAGGATGTTTTGGAAAGTATCGGTGCTGCTGAGCATATGTCAAGAATTATCAAGAAGCATTTCGGCAGAAGTGTCGATGTTGTATTTACGGGTAAGACGGAAATTTCCATTGACGATGAGCAGGTTGCTCAGATGGTGAAAAAGAGTGAGGAGGACAATCTTCGCGCTAAGGGTATCGACCCCGAAACCGTCAATCAGCCCAAAGCTCAGGAACATAAAATCATCGAGGGTATCCCTCTTTATATGGAAACTGCCAAGCCCATTTACGGCAATAAGATTACTAAAAATCCAAGACCTCTCAACGAGATTTCTCCCGAAGACGGCAGCTGTGTTGTATGGGGCGATGTTTTCGGCTTTGAAAGCAGAGAGACAAGAGACGGCAGAAGCCTTATCATTACCTTCAATATCACCGACGGTACCTATGCCTATACCTGTAAGGTTTTTGAAAAGAAGGAAGACTGCGATATTATCATCAAGCGCGTGAAAAACGGCGTTACTATTATTCTTCGCGGTGACCTTCGTTTTGACAAATTCTCAGGTGAAAATGTAATCTCTCCGAGAGCCATTTCGGTTGTTGATAAAATTCCCAAGACAGACGATGCCGAGGAAAAGCGAGTTGAGCTTCATCTTCACTCCAAAATGTCTATGATGGACGGCGTTACCGACGCCAAAAATCTTGTTAAAAGAGCTATCGATTGGGGTCACAAGGCTATCTCTATCACTGACCACGGTGTTGTGCAGGCTTATCCCGAGGCAGTTAAAGCTGCAGGCGGCAAGATAAAAATCATTTACGGTATGGAAGGCTACTTTATGGATGATACGGATGTGTCATTCGAGGATTGGAAAAAAGCCAAGAATAAGTATTTCCATCAGATTATTCTTGCCCGAAATTCTATTGGTCTTAAGAATCTTTATGAGCTTATTACCAAGTCAAATCTTCAGTATTTCCACCGCAGACCCATTATCCCCAAGAGTGAGCTTATGAAGCATCGTGAGGGCCTGATTATCGGCTCCGCCTGCGAAGCGGGTGAGCTTTACAGAGCTATTGTTGAGGGTAAAAGCGACGAAGAAATTTTAAAGATAGCTTCCTTCTATGACTATCTTGAAATTCAGCCCTGCGGTAACAATGAATATATGATAAGAAGTGAGAAATTCCCTCACGTGGGTTCAGTAGAAGATATTCAGAACTTCAACCGTAAGGTTATCCATGTTGCAGATGCTGTGGGCAAGCCTGTTGTTGCAACCTGCGATGTTCACTTTCTTGACCCCGGAGATGCCAAATACAGAGCTATTCTTATGGCGGGTCAGGGCTTCGGCGACGCTGATCAGCAGGCTCCTCTTTATTTCAGAAATACTCAGGAAATGCTTGACGAGTTTGCATATTTAGGCGAAGACACAGCCAAAGAAATAGTTATCACCAATCCCAATAATATTGCGGATATGATAGAAAAGCTCATTCCCATTCCTCAGGGTAACTTCCCGCCGAGCCTTGAAGGTGCCGATGAAGAGCTGACAAGACTCTGTTGGGACAAGGCAAAAGCTCTTTACGGCGACCCTGTTCCCGAGTACGTTGCCAAGCGACTTGAGAAAGAGCTGACTTCAATTATCAAGCACGGCTTCGGAGTTCTTTATATGATTGCTCAGAAGCTCGTTCATAACTCGGAACAGCACGGCTATCTCGTAGGCTCACGAGGCTCGGTTGGTTCATCATATGTTGCCAATGCTTCGGGTATTTCCGAGGTTAATCCTCTTGCTCCTCATTACCGCTGTCCCAAGTGCAGATACAATGAGTTCTTCCTCAAGGGTGAGGTGGGCTCAGGTTATGACCTTCCGCCTAAGGATTGCCCCGAATGCGGTACTCCTATGGCTCGTGACGGCCACGATATTCCTTTCGAAACCTTTCTTGGCTTCAAGGGCGATAAGAGCCCTGATATCGACCTTAACTTCTCGGGTGAATATCAGTCGAGGGCTCACAGATATACCGAAACCTTATTCGGTGACGGTCACGTTTTCAAGGCAGGTACCATTGCCAGTGTTGCCGATAAAACAGCTTACGGATATGTTAAAAAGTATCTTGCCGAAAGAGGTCAGATTGTATCGAAAGCCGAAGAAGACCGTCTGACTATCGGTTGCACCGGTGTAAAGAGAACAACGGGTCAGCACCCGGGCGGTATGGTTGTTGTGCCCGATGCATTTGATTATTCTGACTTCACTCCCATTCAGCACCCTGCTGACGACAGCAAGAGCGATACAAAAACAACACACTTCGACTTCCACGCTCTTCATGATACTATTCTTAAGCTTGATAATCTGGGCCATGATGTGCCCTCACTTTATAAGCATCTCGAGGATCTGACAGGCATTCCCGCTATGGATACGGATATCTGTGACCCGAAGGTTTATGAGCTTGTTGCAGGCACTGAGCCCCTCGGTGTTACCCCCGAAGATATTGACTGTCCTCTGGGCACCTTATCAATTCCCGAAATGGGTACACCCTTTGTTATTCAGATGCTTCTTGATACAAAACCCAAGAATTTCTCTGACCTTTTGCAGGTTTCGGGTCTTTCTCACGGTACCGACGTATGGCTCGGCAATGCTAAAGACCTTATCGCTGACGGCATCTGTACAATTTCAGAGGTTATCGGTACCCGAGATAATATTATGGTTTATCTTATGCATAAGGGTGTTGAGCCCTCTGTTGCATTTAAGATTATGGAAATCGTGCGTAAGGGTAATGCTACTAAGCTTCTCACTCAGGAGCATATCGACACTATGAAAGAAAACGGTGTTGAGCAGTGGTACATCGACTCTTGTATGAAGATTAAATATATGTTCCCGAAGGCTCACGCTGCAGCTTATGTAAGTGCGGCTCTGAGACTCGGTTGGTATAAGATTTATTACCCCCTTGAATATTATGCTGCCTTTATGACAGTACGCGGTGACGATATTGATGCTGCAACAGTGCTCAAGGGCAGACAAGCCGTCAAGGATTTGATGGCCGATATCAAGAGACGAGGAAAAGAGGCTCTGCCGAAAGAGCAAAATATGTATCCGTCACTTCAGGTTGTTAATGAAATGATGGCTCGCGGTGTAGAGTTTTTGCCCATTGATATCTATAAATCAGATGCCACAGTTTATAAAATTGAAGACGGCAAAATCCGTATGCCCTTCGGTGCTATGAGCGGTGTAGGTGAAAATGCTGCTATTGCCCTTGCCAATGCAAGAGAGGGCGTGGATGAGTTCGTTTCAATTGACGACTTCGCTCAGAGAGCAGGTGCATCGTCATCTGTTATCGAGGCTCTCAAGCAGGTAGGCGCCTTCGGCTCATTACCTGAAACAAGACAGATGAGCCTTTTTGATATGTAAAATCATCGCGTTTTTGATTCTTTTTCCGCGACAGGAAAAAGAATGTCTGCCCGGCGAGAGCATAATGAAAAGCCTGGCGGTATGAAATGAATAAATTCATGAAATGGCTTCGCCATGAAAAGAAGCTTCGCTTCATTAATATAAGAAAGAGGAGAATACAAATGTCAAAGATTTTTGCCCATAGAGGCTTCAGCGGTAAGTACCCCGAAAATACAATGCTTGCTTTCCAAAAAGCAGTTGAAATCGGTGTCGACGGCATCGAGCTTGATGTACACCTTACAAAAGATAACGAGCTTGTTATCATCCACGATGAAGATGTAAAGCGCACTACCGACGGTGAGGGTCTCGTAAAAGATATGACTCTCGAAGAGCTTAAGAAGCTCGACGCATCTGCTACATTTGTCGGTCAGTACGGCGTTAATCCTATTCCTACTCTCAGAGAGTATTTCGAGCTTGTGAAGGATACCGACATTATCACTAACATCGAGCTTAAGACAAGTGTGTATGAATATCACACTATCGAAAAGAGAACAATCGATATGATTAAGGAGTTCGGCATTGAAGACAAGATTATCTTCTCTTCCTTCAACCACTTCACCGTTAAGCGCTGTGAAGAAATTGCTCCCGAAATCAAGAGAGGTTTCCTTACAGGCGATTGGCTCGTTGACTTCGGTAAGTACACCAAAGAGAGAAATGTTCAGTGCTGTCACCCCTGGCACGTTAGTCTCAGCCAAGAAGTTGTTGACGAAATGCACGCCGCAGGCTGTGAAATCAACACCTGGACAGTAAACGAATATGAAGACATTGAAAGACTCAGTGCTATGGGTGTTGACTGCCTCATCGGCAACTTCCCCGACAGAATGATAGAAAAGCTCAGATAAAAAATGCAGGTCATTACCAAATCGGTAGTGACCTGCTTAGCTTTTGTATTTAAGAGAACGGTGCTGCAACTCCTGACTAATTCCTAATTCATAAATCCGAATTTACCTCGTGCCGCCGCCACTTCGACCGCCGCCTCCTCTGAAACCGCCGCCTCCTCTGAAACCGCCGCCACCGCCTCGGAATGAGGAACCGCTGTAGGAGGTTGTGCGATAATATCCTGTGTAGTGAGAGCCACTTCGGTAATTTTCTTCGCCGTGTTTTATGCTTTTAGCCATAATCTTTGCGGCTTGCTCGGCGTAAACAAGATTTTTGCAATAGTCGGAGATGTTGTATTGAGCCGTGGGATAAACTTTGCCGAGTTCCGTTTTAACCTTGTCGGTGTTTTTGAAAATCACAGAGTATCTGATTAAATTCTCCCAACCCTCGTAATCGAATACATTAACTGAGTTGTGTGAAGAATACTGAGAAAGATATTCCTTGTAACCGAGGACTTTTTTGAGCTCTTCCTTACCGGCTTTTCTGTAGACCAGAGCACCACTGAAAAATTCGCTTGAGCGCTTAAGTTCAGCATTATCGATTTGCTTGGCAGCCTCAAAGGTGTATTCTTTCATAACCTTGCCTATGGTGTAGAAATAGTCCACTGACTTGACCTTAATCTCATATGGGTCAAGAATTTTGTCATCTTTAGCTGCGGCAGTGAGGAACTTGAAAAACAGCTTCTCAAGTTCGGTCGGATCGTTGTCTTCGGATAGGGGATTGACTCTGAAGTTGACGTTGCCCTTTTTGACGGGTACGGGATTAGTGGGGTCATAGGGCATTGGTGTAATCGCACCGATGTTTATCATATCAAGAATAATCAGCGTCAGCAGTTCTTTGGTTTCACACTGACTGAAATCTTTGAGGATAAGATATGAACCTACGATTCCGAAAGTCGGTTCATTTTTGTTTAATTCAGGTTTTTTTGTCA
>JAGBSR010000233.1 GCA_017631745.1 Clostridia bacterium
ATTGATGCTGTCAGAGCAGAATGGATCCGTCAGCAATGCGAGAATGCGCAGAAGCAGGGAAAGAAGCTGATTGCTATGATGCACCATAATCTTTTGGCTCACCTTGTACTCATTGATGTGCTTCACCCCGGCTCAATTGTGCCTGCCTCAGTGGGGATCAAAGAGATGTTTGCCAAGTACGGCGTAAAGTATGTTTTCACAGGTCACACTCACGAAAGTGACATCGCATCATATACCGCTGAAAACGGCGAGGTTATTTACGATGTGGTAACGGGCGCAATGAATATTTATCCCTGCCCTTACAGAACAGTAACCTTCGGTGATGAGGTAAAGTTTGAAATGCACGGTGTCGATACTGTGGATGCTTCTCTCGTACCCTCAAAGGGAATGAGCGCAGTTGCCCGTGAGCTTATGGAAAGCGACTTTGCTGCGTACACTGAAAAGTGTGTAAATCTCGGATACAATGTTACCATTAACGGAAATGTCTTAAAGACATCATTTATCAAGAATGCTCTTAAAATCAATTCTGGAACCGACCCTGAAATGTCTGCGCTTATTGACAGACTCGTGCCCGTGCTTAAGGAAGCAATCAGTATGCCCTTCAACGCTGAGGACGAAACAATTGAGGGTATGAGTGTTGAGAGTATCCTTAAGGATTACGGTGTGAATATACCCTACAGTAAATATGCAAGCATTATTGAGCTTGGCGTGGAAATTTATGTTGACCACACTGAGGGCGACGAAAACTATCAGGCCTTTAACGATGAGGTTGTTCTTGCTTCAAAGGGCATCGGTGCAATGCTTATCCATGTTCTCAAGGATGTATCTGCTCAGGAATATGCTCAGGTGCTCACTTATGTTTGCAAGCTCCTCAAGGTTGATGTGCCGGCTGACCTTATCAATTATGCAAGCGACGGCATTTCAAGATTTGAGGGTATAGAGCTTATTGTTTCAACGGCAATTCTTCCTCTTCTTCTCAAGGTGACAATTGACGAAGGCCCCGCTGACTGTAATGTTACATTGCCCGGATATGCAGAGCTGATTGAAAGCGAAGAGTCGCTGACATTCTGGGAAAAGGTACAGGCTTTCTTCATCAAGTTCTTCAGCTTCGTAATGAGTCTTTTCGCATTCATCTGACAATTTAAAGTATATTGCCACCGCGGGAAACTGCGGTGGTTTTTCATTATTCCTCTTGCAGATACATAAAATTATATGATAATGCATTTGGGAGGAAGATATATGGTATATCGTATCAATAAGCCTAAAGCAATAATGTTTGCAGTGGTACTGCTGTCACTGATAACGGGGCTTTGTCTGCTTCTGAGCTTTGCCCGTGCGCAGAGTACCGAGAGTGAAAAATCATATATAAAGTGGTTTGAATTCAATGTGTGTCTGTCTGCTCTTGAGGATGCCATGGAGCTTGATATTGAAACATACGACAAGCTTTATCATATCAGCTGGATTGATACTTTGTCTTATCTTGCCTGCAAAAACGGCAACAGCTGGTCAAAATACAGCAGCAAGGATATCGACAGTATGCTGAAAAAGCTCGGAGATATTTATACTGTGGATGATCTGATGAACAACAAATACTACAGCTTTTACAAACAGGCATTCACTGCCACTCTCGGTGGCATTCTTGGCGAATATGAAAAGCAGGCGCCCGACGGTGAGGGCGGTAAGAAAATTGTTTCGGGTTACGGAATGGTGGCATATTCGCCCTTGGCTGAGGGCTTCGGCTTTTCTCACAGCGACGATTTCGGCAACGAGAGAAGCTATGGCTATAAAAGACAGCATCTCGGTCACGATATGTTGGGCTATGTGGGTACTCCCGTGGTGGCTGTTGAGGGTGGGACTGTTGAGTGCATAGGCTGGAATCAGTACGGCGGTTGGCGGCTCGGCATAAGAAGCTTTGACGGCAAGCGCTCATATTATTATGCACATCTGAGAAAAGACAGTCCCTATGCCAAGGGTATTGTTGCGGGCTCTCAGGTGAAGGCGGGTCAGGTTATCGGATATATGGGTATGACTGGATATTCTACTAAAAGCAATGTTAACGGTATGAGTGTACCTCATCTGCATATAGGACTTCAGCTTATCTTTGATGAGAGCCAGAAAGAGGGTACAAATCAGATATGGCTTGATGTATATAATCTTGTAAGACTTCTGCAGAAAAACAGAGCAACCGTTATCCGAAACAGCGAAAGCGGGGAGTACGAAAGAAAATATGACATAATAGTAAGGTCTTATCCCGACTCTTTGCAAAAATACTTCTGTTAGTTATTGCTTTATAATGGCATTTGTATTATAATTAACTTGATATTTTGTGCCGACATAAAAGGAGAAAATGTTATGGCAGAAAAAAGACATTGCGAAAAGGTATTGTCTCTTGCTCTTGACATTGCAAAAAATATGGTCAAGTGCGGAGCTGAGGTCAACAGAGCTGAGCAGGCAGTTATGAGAATCTGCTATGCTTACGGTATGGAAAAGGCTCAGGTTTTTTCGGTGGTATCTATGATTATAGCAACGGTAGTTGACGAGGAAAGCGGTGCACATTCGCAGATGAGACGAAGCTACTCTTATGGGGTAAACTTCGGCAAGCTCGAAAAGCTCAACGCTCTTTCAAGGCGTATTTGCACAGAAACTCCCGACATTGATGTTGTAAGACTTGAGCTTGAAAGCATCTGTGTTGAGGATAAGGCGTTCAGACTCAAATACTGTTTCGGATATATGCTTGCGGCGGCGTCTTTTGCGGTTTTCTTCGGCGGCAACTTTATGGATGCCATTGCATCGGTACCTATAGCAGCTCTTATATATTTTTTGCAGACCTATATCAGAGTAAAGGGTGCAAGCCGACTGTTTTTCACAGCTCTTGAATCGGCAGTAGCAGGCTTTCTTGCTCTCTTGTTTGTGCATTTCGGCTTCGGCAACAACCCGGATATGATTATGATAGGCGATATTATGGTGCTTATTCCCGGACTTCAGCTTATCAATGCTGTAAGAGAAATGCTTCACGGCGACCTTATGTCAGGTATGCTCAGACTTCTGGAATCGGTTATACTCGCCGTGGCAATTGCCCTGGGCTTTGCAATCCCCGTATATTTCTGGGGATATATGGCGTAGGAGGGATAATATGGATTTTAGAGAAGTAATGACTATTGTTCTTTCAGGTATGCTCGGCACTATCGGCTTCAGCATACTTTTCAAGTCGGATAAAAAAAGAATATTATGCAATGCAGTTGGCGGTGCACTGACCTGTCTTATCTATATGATATCCTGCCACTATTTCGGCCATATAGTTGTGCAGAATTTTCTGCCTGCAATTTTTGCAACAATTTACGCGGAGGTATTGGCAAGAATAGTCAAGGCTCCCGCAACTCCCATACTTGCCTGCTCGATTATCTCTCTCGTGCCCGGCGGCAAGCTCTATTATACAATGTATTATTTCGTAACAAGCGATCCGCAAAAGGCAGACCTTTTGCTCAGTGAGACTCTGCAGATTTCCGCCGGTCTTGCGGTGGGTATTATCTGCATTTCGGTTATAGTCCACGAGCTTAACAGACATAAGGCGAAGAAGATATTGGAAGTGGACTGATAAGAGTGAGGAGTTTACTCATGCGGCACGACTTTGTTACGCCGATTCGATATATTGCTTCGCAATGAGATGAGCACTCAGAGAGTGTCAGAAACAACCAAGTAAAAATAAACTAAAATATATAAGGAGAAAAAACAAATGAGTATCAAAGACACAGTAGTTTCAGTTGCAGGTAAAGTTGTGGGTGTGTTTACCGGACTTTCACAGGCAGAAAATCAGAGAAGCAAGGCACCGAAGGTTATCACTCCCGGTATGCCTGAGCTTTTGAGAAGCGTGGCCGCTCAGGGCGCAGTGCTTCTTAAAAATGACGGTACACTGCCCTTTAAAAAAGACGGCAGAGTTTCTCTTTTCGGCAGAGTGCAGAAGGATTGGTTTTTCACAGGTTACGGCTCAGGCGGCGATGTAAATAAGCCCTATGCGGTTGATCTTATTGAGGGTATCAAAAAATGCGAAACCCTTGAGCTTAACGAAAAGCTCGCTGAAATTTACAGCGAATGGTGCGAGGAAAATCCCATAAACCACGGTATATGGGGACAGTGGCCGAGATTTTATCCCGAAATGCCTCTTTATGAAAAAACTGCAAAAAAGGCTGCGGAAAAATCAGATTATGCAGTTGTTGTTATCGGCCGTTCAAGCGGTGAAGACAGAGAAAATGTTCTTGAAAAGGGCAGCTATTACATAACAGATGCAGAGCTCGAGCTTATGGATAAGGTAACTGCAGTGTTTGAAAAGACGGTTGTTATCCTCAATATCGGCTGTATTATGGATCTTAGCTGGATGGAGAAATACGGTGATAAGATTTCAGCGGCTATGATTGTATGGCAGGGCGGTATGGAAAGCGGCAACGCCGTTGCAGACCTGCTTTCAGGTAAGGTTTCACCCTCAGGTAAGCTCAGTGCAACCATTGCCAAAAATTACGACAGCTTCCCTTGCGCAAAGGACTTCGGCGGCAAGGATTTCAATAACTACACCGAAGATATTTATGTGGGCTACAGATATTTTGAAACCTTTAATAAAGACAATGTTCAGTACCCCTTCGGTTTCGGCCTTACTTACAGTGAATTCAAAACAGATTTCGTATCACTGGATAAAACAGACTATGGCTTTATTCTTAAATGCAAGGTGACAAATATCGGCAGTGTACCATCGAGATATGCGCCTCAGGTTTATGTTGAAAAGCCCTGCGGTGTCCTCGGTAACCCTTACCGTGAGCTTGTTGCTTTCAATAAAACCGTTGTGCTCTCGGCAGGTGAAAGTCAGGAGCTGACAATGAATATTGCTATGTACGACCTTGCAAGCTATGACGATAGCGGTAAGACAGGGTTTATGTCAGCTTATGTTATCGAAAAGGGTGAATACGGCTTTGCACTCGGTGACAATGTAAGAGATGCTGTTAAGGTTGCATCCTGGAATTGTGAAGAAAATACACTTTTCCGTCAGCACAGACAGACAGCGGCTCCCAGAGCTGATTTCGATATCATCAAGGCTGTTAAAGATGGCGAAGGATATAAGGCTGTTGCCGAAAAGGCTTTCAAGAAGCAGTACGACCTTAAAAAGATTATCCTCGAGGGCCTTCCCAAGGATATTCCTATGACAGGCGACAAGGGCTATAAGCTCATCGATGTTAAAAACGGCAAGGTGTCAATGGAAGATTTCGTGGCACAGCTCAGTCTTAAAGAGCTTGAAGCTATCTCACGCGGTGACTATAAGATGAACAGCCCCTTAGGCGCACTCGGCAATGCAGGTGCATTCGGCGGCGTACTTCCCTCGCTC